>JAGGYZ010000298.1 GCA_021162285.1 Candidatus Fermentibacteraceae bacterium | reverse complement strand
TTGGGGAAGGTCTGTAACAAAGCCTGCGGGATCCATGTTCTGGGCATACATCTTCCTGCACTCCAGAATCAGTGATGCCTGGTGGTACGAAGGTGATGCAACGGAGACAGATGGTTTAAGAGTAAGCGATGTGTCTGCGAGTTTGTCGGTGTTTCTTCCGGAAACAGTCCCCAGATGACGGAGGTTGTCTCTGTATTTACCTGGGAAACCGCACAGTGTGAAAGAATCAGAATCTTCAATGAACTTCAGTGTGTACCTCTGCGGGCGAACAACAATCTGAACAAACGGTCTGTTCCACATGCAGCCGATGCTTCCCCATGCAACTGTCATCATGTTGCAGTTTTCCATGGTTCCTGCTGTGAGCAGCAGCCACTGGTTCTTCCAGAGGTCAACTGCTTTCAGCACGAGTTCTTCCGGATTGATCTCCTGCATGCCGGCCAATCTACAGTTTTACAAGCCTCAGGGATGTGCCGTTTCCAACCGCACCTGAGACATGAAGGATGTAAACTCCCGGAGGGAGCGCAGAGCCGTCCCAGAGTATTTCACCATTTGTGTTGAAGATGTTCAGTAGTCTTCCGGAAGAATCGTAGATGGTGACTGTACACGGTTCCGACACATTCAGCAGAACAGATGAAGAGAATGGATTGCTTGAAACGCTTAATTCAGGACCGGTTGTAAGGGTATTTGACGTTTTCACACCGGATAATTCGTACTGAGGATACCAGGGCGGGCTCTGATTGAGAAGCCTCTCATCGTACTCCCAGAAAAGGGAAAAACCGGATGCAGAAGAAGATGTGTAACCCTCTCCCCGCATCTGTATACCTCCAAACAGTGTAAAATCAACCTGGGGGTATGGCTGAGAATAGTTCTCTGCCTGAAATTTCCCTTCAAGAAGAAGAATTGAAGCGCTGAATAAAAAGCTTTGATCTGTTTGTATATCATACGGAGCATCCCAGTCGGGGTATGGTTTATCGGCTATACAGCCATCACCGTAGACAGATATCAGTCCCAGCATTCCGGCATCATCACCGTTGTACTCCAGCGGACCTGAAAAGAAAATGCTTCCCTGCGTGCCAATGGTCAGCTCTTCAGAAAAACCCTGGGAGCCGGGGTCGCATTTTAAATAAAACATATCAGTGGAACTGTTCTCTATCCATACAACAGGTTCATCAAGGCCTGAAAAGCTGTAAACAACAGGAGCTGAATACTCATCAGTCTTCACTGTAATCTGCCCGTCTTCCAGCAGTATTCTTGAGCCATCCGGCACCTCCGCAGTTGTAAGGTAAAGGCCGTAGTTCATTGCCGCGGCCCTTACAACCATCCACTCTATCTGGTCTGCACCGAAGGGCAGTGGCTCTGCCCCCAGGTTGAACCATGGTGACCCCTGTTCCATCATCTCGTAGGGCTCTATCCAAAGCTTGTCATACTGCGGAACAGTTACATGGGGACCGGAAGGTGAAGGACCGTAGATGTAGTAGTCCGATGAAAGTGTAAAACTGTAAAAATACGGGTCGTTGTTTCTTCCTGAAGTGCCGCTTGTAAGTATCACTGAACCGTTGACACGAAAAGGCCCTCCGCAGTAATATCCGTCTGTAAAATATGCGGACTGAATCGGGTCATCGTGAAAATAGCAGTAGTAAGAGTAGCTTCCCTCCTGTGCAGCCAATAATGAAACGATAGACAACAACAGGAAAACAGGTATTTTCTTCATTGTAATACACCTTCCAGTCCTGAGTTCTGCCAATCTACCAGACTATTCCTGCCAACACAAGTACAGGCATGTTACCGGCTACCCCGTGGGCTGGATCGACAGGATCAGATGCATCGGAGGGTGCTTTATATAGTTCACCCTGCAAAAGCTCTGCTCCTGAAGAGCCTGCATCTGCTCCCGTGTGTAGAGTCGGAACCTGATGCCTCCAACACTGGCGAAGTAGCCGGTGCCATGCTCGTAGCTCTTTTTCCAGACACTGACTTGGCCCTCGACTGTGCTGATGCGACCGTCTCTGATATCACGGCGGCGCAGCCTGGAAATCAATACAAACAGCAGGAACACAAATACAAAAACACCGAAAGTGCCAAGGTAGTAAGGCAGAGCCATCCGGAATCCCCGGGAGTTTGTATCCACTCCAAGAAAAAACACAGCGAGAAACACCAGAACGGTCATAGCAATTGAGATAGATGCCACTCTTGTTGCACATCCCTCGCTATTTATGTACCTGGATAACATTCTCTCCTGTACCGGTGTAAGAAAACCGGCATTGTTTGCATTCAGGTCTTCACCGGAAAAAGAAAAGACTTCTCCAAGTTTCTCTCCGGAATTTTCCATGAACTTCCTCCGGTTACAGGCTAGATACGGAAGAGCACGCGCTCGTTGTTGAACATTCTCAGCGTAATAAAGATAAGAACCGCAGCAACCAGTATGCTGGAAACAGTTGCAAACAGAATGTTACCCCATGCGGCACTCTGGGTGAAGATGTCTTTCAGCACAACAAGAGAGTTAAAAAGAGGTGCCGTCCTCATCCAGTTCGGCGGAACATCTCCTGTCTGCATTGTGGTTATGCCCATAACCATCACTGCTATGTAAACAGGCATTATCATTCCCTGCCCCTCCTTCACGTTTCTTGCGTAGGTTGAAACAAGAAGAACAAGACTGGAGATCAGTATGGCAAGGGGAATAACAACTATGGCAAACTGCAGTATGGCCTGAGAACCCATTGTGTACTCTGTTAAGGCCGTTCCGGAATCGCCTGCCATATCCACCAGATACCTGGAAGCTATTTTTAGTCCGATGGCGGAACTCAGAGCCCCTACAATGGCTGCAACCATTACAGAAGTCATCTTTCCAAGAACGATAGACAGCCTGCTGACCTGATTCACAAGCAGGATGGCAAGGGTTCCCCTCTCCTTCTCACCTGCGACACTGTCAAGACCAACCTTCATAGAGTTTCCGAACAGGTAGATCACGATGAAAAACGGCATCATAACGCCGATCAGTTTGCCCATAACGCTGCCCTCTTCAGCCAGGTCAGCGGTTTCATCTGCAGCAAGGTGCTGGTTTATGGTGTATGCATTAAGCATATCTTCAGAAATACCCCTGGCAAGCATCCTGTGTTTCACTATGGAGTCGTTCACTGCTGCAAACACAGCATCAACCTGGTTGAATGCATACTTTGAATAGTCTCCAGTGGAATTGTAGAAAACAGACATATTGAATACCGAGTTATCCAGTATGTTCCCGTCCATGTTTTCCGGCATCACCACAAGAACTTCAATGTCCTTGTTGACTACCCTCTGCTTGAGAGAATCAAGTTCATTGTGATCTGCGACTTCAACTGAAGCATTCAGTGCTTCGAGAGACTGCAGAAAAAGATCGCTGACCTCTCCGCTGCCCTCTCCGGCACACACAGCTATTCTGGAGGTGTAGACGTTGATTTCTGTCATTCTTGTTTTGTTTGCTTTTCCCATGAAAGAGTACATCAGAGGAAGCATTACGAGAGGCAGAACCACAAGCATGAACAGAAGACGTCTGTCTGTAAATATTCTGCGAAGTTCTTTTCTGAGGATTATGAGGCTGTCTTTAAGCATGATTGCCTCCAGGCAGAATGTAACTGAAGAACACATCTTCCAGATTGTCTCGTGAACTGCCTTCTATAATCTCTTTCAGCGTTCCCTCTTCCTTCAGCTCACCGTCAACCAGTATCCCGAAACGGTGACAAAGCTTCTCCGCAATGGTCATGTTGTGGGTGGAGATGATGACAATCTTACCGGATTCTGCACGGCTCACAAGGAAATCGGTTACCGCTTTTGATGTGACGATATCAAGACCATTGGTTGGCTCGTCAAAAATGATTACATCCGGATCGTGTATCAGGCTGATGGCCACGGCAGTTTTCTGTTTCATGCCTGTTGAAAGCTGATCTATCTTCTTGTTTACGAAGTCGGTCATCTGCAGATCGTGAAACAGTTTCTGCTTTCTTGCTTCAATTTCAGTTTCCTGCATTTTGTTCAACCGTCCGAACCAGTTCATCATGTAGTCCGGAGTGAAGTAACCGTCCAGCTTCATATCGGAAGTGAGAAAACCAATTTTAGACCTGAATATCTGACCGTGTTCAAGAACATTGTAGTCATCAATCCAGACATTCCCTGAAGTGGGTTTGATCAGCG
>JAGGYZ010000199.1 GCA_021162285.1 Candidatus Fermentibacteraceae bacterium | reverse complement strand
CGCTGATCAAACCCACTTCAGGGAATGTCTGGATTGATGACTACAATGTTCTTGAACACGGTCAGATATTCAGGTCTAAAATTGGTTTTCTCACTTCCGATATGAAGCTGGACGGTTACTTCACTCCTGACTACATGATGAACTGGTTCGGACGGTTGAACAAAATGCAGGAAACTGAAATTGAAGCAAGAAAGCAGAAACTGTTTCACGATTTGCAGATGACCGACTTCGTAAACAAGAAGATAGATCAGCTTTCAACAGGTATGAAACAGAAAACTGCAGTAGCTATCAGCCTGATACACGACCCGGATGTAATCATTTTCGATGAGCCAACCAACGGTCTGGATATTGTTACATCAAAAGCTGTTACCGACTTTCTTGTGAGCCGTGCGGAATCCGGTAAGATCGTTATCATTTCTACCCACAACATGACCATTGCGGAAAAACTGTGCAGCCGTTTTGGAATACTTGTTGAAGGAGAGCTGAAAGAGGAGGGAACGCTGGGCGATATCATCGGGGGAAGTGCCTGGGACAATCTGGAAGATGTTTTCTTCAGCTACATTCTTCCTGGAGGGGATCATGCTTAAAGACAGTCTTATCATACTTAAGAAGGAACTTCGCAGAATATTCACAGACAGACGGCTTCTGTTCATGCTTGTGGTTCTGCCTCTTGTAATGCTTCCTCTGATGTACTCTTTCATGGGAAAAGCAAACAAAACAAGAATGACGGAAATCAATGCCTATACTTCCAGAATAGCGGTGTGTGCCGGAGAAGGCAGTGGCGAGGTCAGCGATTTTTTCCTGCAGTCTCTGGATGCTTTGAACGCTACAGTTGAAGTAGCAGACTACAATGAACTTGATTCACTGAAGCAGAAGATCGTCGACAAAGATATTGAAGTTCTGGTGGTGATGCCGGAGAACATGGACGGGAACATACTGGATAACACCGTTCTGGATATGTCTGTTTTCTACAATTCCACCGGAGACTATTCAGAATATGCCTTCAACATGGTTGATGCTGTTTTTGCCGCAGTGAACGATTCTATCGTTAAACAGAGAATGCTTGCCAGAGGTGTTTCCGAAGATATACTTACTGCATACACCATAAATCAGCACCTTGCTGCAGATGAAACCGCTGACCTGGCTGAAGAGGGTAGCGTTATGGGCAAACTGATCGGCGTTATGATGCCGTTTTTCATAGTGATCTACCTGTTTGGAAACTCCATGAAAGTCGGTCTTGACAGCGTTGCCGGAGAGAAGGAGAGGGGAACCCTTGCAATACTGCTTGTGAACCAGGTCAGCAGGCTGTCCATCGTTCTTGGAAAGATGACTTCTGTTATGGTTGCAGCCATTGTAGGGGCTTTGAGCTCCGCCATTGGACTAAAAATTGCTTCCAGGTATCTGGTGGACATGGCCGGTGATTCCGGAGCGGCCTTAACAGAGTACACAATGGGTTCTCAGGCCATACTGCAGTTTGCCATCGTTGTTATTCCCCTTGCCATACTGATTTCCAGCCTGGTTCTTATCGTCTCCACCTACGCAAAGAATGTAAAGGAGGGACAGGGAATGATAATGCCTGTTTACATAGCAGTGATGGTTATGGGCATAACCACAATGCAGACAGGAGATGTTCCGCCGAACTGGATGAGAACGGCACCTCTTTTCAACTCCCTTGTGGTGCTGAAAGACATCTTCACCCAGAGCGCTGCGTGGGGTAACATTCTGTTTGCAACTGTTTCCAGCATACTGGTTGCTGCGGTTCTTATCTTTATTACACTGAGAATGTTCAACAACGAGCGTGTGCTCTTCCGTATCTAACCTGATTAAGCAGAAATGCAGGAAGGGGACAAATGCCAGCTGCAGCGGTTAACGGTGTAAGCCTGTACTTCCAAGTAATTTGAATTTTAACATGTTGCTCCGTTAAGAGAAACGGTTTCGGATCCTTCAGATCTTGATTGTGGTGTAATTGACTTATGGATATGCCGTTCCTTCAATGGCTTAGGTGGTTCTTTGCCGTTGAAATATAGTGTCATGTCCACACTTGTACACAGGCTATGTATGTAAATTTCGGGAGAGCCAGATTTCAGGATATCTTATGCTTTTGTTCTGTGCAGCTTCTCGCCGAAACTCTTCACTGGAATTGTGTCATCCATTAATACAGAAAAGTCGGTTTGACATCATCTAATAATTTTACGATTATTATTAGCCGATGTAATACTTCTATAACGCGAAAGGATAATCTCGAAGTATATAATTCTAATTGTCGCAATCTCATCGCTGGTTTCTGCTAATAGCAATGAACATGTAATTTACTGATTACTACGAAGGGAGAATTTATGAGATACCTGGTACTTATTATTGCAATTAGTTCAGTAGCTTTTGGAACTACAGATCACAGAGGCACTGACGGGATATCTTTGACTCTAATTAATAACTGGACAGCACCGGATCAGATTAGAGGACTGGATGTGTATGAGTATGGTGCTTATTTTGTTGTATTTGCCACGGATATATATGCTATGGAGATTCAATCTTATGAACCAGCTACTGGAACATATCTTGGAGCAGTGGATATTTCTCCTTCGAATACATCAGTTTACGGTGTTGCAACACAATCTAACAGCGACACACCTTGTTTTCTAACCAATGATTTTGATTCTGACACTTTGTACTATTCGGATGATATGGGATCTGGATGGTCAACTTTCACTAATCCTGCAGGTATTCGAGGAAGAGGGATGGATTTTGACGGAACCCATTACTGGACAATCGATATAGATAACGGTGGGCTCTGGCGTTTCCAGCCAGGAGGCAGTCAGCAGAATTTTCCGACACCTGAGCTTACAGCAACATCTCCCAGCGGAGTTACAACTTTCCCCTATCAGGGAAATACATGGATAGCAATTGCACCTTACAGTAATCATCTTATCTATTTCTACAAATGGAACGGAACGGCAATAAGCTTTATGGGATACGCTTCTATTCCTTTGGGAGGATCATACAACTCGCTTGGTCTGGCTTATGCGGAAACAAATGGGCACATGTACTGGAGCTATTATGCCAGCTCAGGAGAGACGCATTTAGCCGAGTTGTCGTTCGAGATTACCGCCCTTGAACGCTCCAGCTGGGGATCCATAAAACACAGTTTCTAAATTGCTCTGCAGGAAAGGCCGCCGATTCCCCGGCGGCCTTTCCGTTTTTTCATCACCAGTAAATCAGGCATAGAGAACCTTTTCAGCCCGGGCAAGGGATACCATTTACTGGTACTTTTGAAATAAATCTTTATCCAACTCATTTCTGAGGTTATCAGTCTGCCCCCCCCTGTTACATCTGATCCTGTAAACTCTGGCCACTGGGTGAGCCGGTACAAGCCTGTGCTTGTGTTGGCCACAATACTGCGGTAGATTAACAGAACTCAAGGCTGGAAGGTGTATTACAATGAGGAAATTATCTGTTTTACTGCTTTTGTCTGCAACTTCCCTGCTGTCCGCACAGGAGGGCAGCTACTCGTACTACTGCTATTTCCACGATGATCCGATTCAGTCTGGATATTTCACAGACGGGTATTACTGTGGCGGGCCTTTCAGGGTCAACGGTTCAGTGATACTTACCAGCAGCTCTTCAGGAAGAAACAACGACCCGTATTTTTACAGTTTTACACTTTCATCGGATTACTACATTTATGGTCCATCGTCCTCCGGTCCCCATGTAACTGTTCCACAGTATGACAAGCTGTGGATAGAGCCATACGAGATGATGGAGCAGGGGCCGCCATGGTTCAATCTGGGGGCAGAGCCACTGCCGTTTGGGGCAGATCAGGTGGATTGGGAGGTTGTAAAGCAAAAGGCAGCGAACGATGGTCTGTATCTTACATCAGCAGAGGTTCCGAACGGTTCGAGAATTCTGCTGGAAGACGGGCAGATATCAATAAAGGCGTCAATAGGTGATACTCCTGTGGTTTACTCCCTCGCCGATCTTGATGAGCCTGTTGTCTGGATAGAGAACAATCCCGGTGAAAATTTCTATTTGAAGGGAAATCCCGGCTCTCAGGGTTTTTCAGAGAGCCTGACCATTGGAACACAGGGAACCATCTGTTTTTCCGGCCCTCTGGAATACAACGGTGACGATGCCGGGATGCTGGGGCTTGTATCCGTTCACGGTGATGGTCTTATTGCCAATGTACCGGAAATTGACTGGTTTCCTCCATACGACATCGAAACAGATGAGAGCTTTGTTTACAGTGCTTCAATCCTCATTCTGGAAGGGCAGTTTGCAGCTGAAAACTACACGCAGCCGGTTCCACAGGTAGACTTTACACTGTCAGGTGGAATACAGATGCAGTCTGAAGGTTATACCGGAACGCCGAACTCCGGCTTTAATCTCTGTCTTGAATATGATGAAAGACTGCTGAATCAGAGTCCTCCATGGTATCCGGGATACGATGTTTCCAGAGTTGAAGAGGCGTCTGAACCCAGCGAGCTGATTCTGAACGCTTCGTGCAACCCGGTTTCCTCCTGTGTTACTATCACTTCTTCAGAACAGAGCGTCTTCAGGGTTTTCAGTTCATCAGGCAGGCTGGTGGACTCGTCTGAAACAGCAAAAAACTGGGTATGGAATACAGCTTCTCTACCTGCAGGCGTGTACCTGGTGACAGCGCAGGGCGAAGGTGATCAGACTTCATCCATGCGGCTGGTAAAACTGTAACAGCAGAATCGTGGGGAAAATTGAGTGTAGATCGATATAATCTGGAGGTTCGGGATAGTTACCTGTGTTCTGCGTTCTGTTTGTATGCAACAGTATATGTGTTTCCTTGATATAGATACAGTCTCTGTATTATTAGTTCGGGGCTGTTCTCTGTATAGGTTAATTCTGTTCCTTGCAATGCCACTTGGCTGTCAGCGATGAGTGTACACTGGCCTGGTGGAAGGACAGCACCTGCAAAGAAACCGGCTGGCTGGAGTCAAATATTTATATAAATCTTGGTGACATCTGAAACATTCCTTCGGGAACCTCAATTGAAATTCATCTGAGAGCTTCCGATGATCCACATGGATGACTGGTCAGAACCCATCCCGTTCTCGAGTACTCTTCCGTATCTGACATCACATTCTGCCAGACGATGCTTGTATCGGCGGTAATACTTCGGTAGATTAGCAGATGGAAGGTGTATTACAATGAAGAAACTGCCTGTTTTTCTGCTGTTATCTGTAGTTTCATTACTGTCCGCACAGGAGGGAAGCTACTCTTACTACTGCTATTTCCATGACGACCCGATTCAGTTTGCATGCTTCACAGACGGGTATTTCTGCGGCGGGCCTTTCCGTGTCAACGGTTCAGTGATACTCGCAAGCAGCACTTCAGGAAGAAACAACGATCCCCATTTTTACAGTTTTACGCTTTCATCGGATTACTACATCTGTGGTCCATCATCCTCCGGCCCTCATGTAAACACACCACAGTATGACAGGCTGTGGATAGAACCCTTTGGGATGATGAAACAGGGGACTCCGTGGTTCAATCTCGGGGCAGAGCCACTGCCGTTCGGGGCCGAGCAGGTGGAGTGGGCGGTTCTGAAGGGGATGGCAATGAACTACGGTCTCTATCTTACATCAGCAGAAGTACCGAACGGTTCACGGATACTGCTGGAAGACAGCTGGATTACGGTGAAAACTTCAATCTACGCCACTCCTGTGGTTTACTCGCTTACCGGTCTTGATGAGCCTGTTGTATGGATAGACAACAGTCCCGGTGACAACTTCTACTTGAAGGGAAACCCTGATTCCCGTGGTATTTCAGAGAATCTGATAATTGGAACACAGGGAACCATTTGTTTCTCCGGTCCGCTGGAATACAACGGTAAGAGTACCGGAATGCTGGGGCTGGTATCTGTTTACGGTGACGGCCTTATTGCAGATAAGCCAGGTTTCGACTGGAGCGCTCCTTACGACATCGAAACAGATAAGAGTTTTGTTTACAGTGCTTCAATTCTTGTTCTGGAAGGGCAGTTAGCAGCTCAGAATTACATGCAACCCAGGTCAATGGTTGACTTTACACTGTATGGCGGAATACAGATGCACCGTGAAGGTTTTACCGCCTCGTCAAACACCGGCTTTAATATCTGTCTTGAATACGACGAAAGGCTGCTGAACCAGAGCCCTCCCTGGTATCCCGGGTATGAACTGCCCGGCTCAGATTAGTTCGAAGTACCGGCACACGGAACATGTTCCTGCATGACTTTGCTCTCGTTGTTGCAGGCTGGCTTTATATT
>JAGGYZ010000153.1 GCA_021162285.1 Candidatus Fermentibacteraceae bacterium | reverse complement strand
GTACCAGGAGAGGGAATCTCCAAACTGATTCCATGCCCCTTGAAACCCAAGAAGTCCCCCGGCCTCTACAGTTACTGCAGTTGAGTCATTTGTTTCATAACTGTTCCACTCTCTGACCGGACTGCCCAGTCCCTGTAAAAATGGATTGATCAGCCCAACGGACACACCAGCTCCAATCCACTGTGCTCCGGGCCATTTGAAAAAGGCTCCGGCGCTTACCGGTTTGAAGTCGGCAGTTGAATCCGGTGTGTAACTCACACAGGCTTCCCCGCTGAGAGTTGCCCAGTCTGAGTAGAATGATCCACCGGGATACACAGTGAGAGTATCTGCTTTGAGAGTTCTAAGCCCCGCGTTCAAATCCGCGGAAGCAGAGGAATAAAAAAGCATTCCAAGGTTCAGATCGTGCCCTGCAGTGTCTGTTGAATCTGACTGGTAAAACAGCACTGCAAGGGTTAAGACCAGCGCTGTCACAAGAACCTCCTTGATACGCCGAAACTGTGTTCAATTGCGTTCTCATGCAGTACTGCCCCGTATCCAAAACTCCAGTGCTGTGATGAAAATCCTGCACCGGCGTGAACATTATCACTGTCCACCCCGGAGTAGACCCTGAATTTTCTGGTTACCATCAGTTCGCATCCCACCTGCCATCGATTGTTGCCATACCCTGCATGGGCTTTAAAATTTCTGTTGAAAACCTGGCTGAAACCAGTGGTTAACACCCGATTGTTTACTATATCGGTGTAGAGCATTCCCACTGCAAATGAAGGGAAAAGGGAAAACTGAATTCCTGCATCCAGATCGAAAGTGTTCCCGTCAGTACTGTCTGAGAACTGATACCTTGCAGAAACCCCTGTAGTGATACTGGGGCCGAACAGCCCCTCCATAAATCCTATAGGATCTCCTGCAAGAATGTAGCTGCCTGAAATCTGAGCAGCGCCAACTCCTTCTTCAGCATTCCAGCCGGCAGCAGATCCTACATGGAACCCTGAAGCCCCCACGGGCAGCACAGCAGCCACAGCCCCGGAAGGCTCACTTCCCAATACTCCACCGATTGCGGTCACTTCAAAAAACTCAACCCTGCCCATTCCAGCCGGTGCAGCCATGGAAGAAACAGGATCGTTGCTCCAGGCAACCGGAAAAACGCCAAGCCCTGTTTGAACAGGACCGACAAAATTCCAGACACCCAGCAGAGCCAAAATAGTAAAAACAGTTGTCAGTATGCTCCCCTTCCTTTGAGAACGGTAACAACCGTTCTGGCGAGAATTGCCGTATCAAGCATAACGGATTGATTTCTCATGTAGTAGAAGTCGTATTCAAGATTCTCGTGCAGAGGAAGGTCCTTCCTGCCCATGATCTGCCACAAACCTGTAATACCCGGTTTTACATCCAGCCTTCTCCGCTGCCACGCATTGTAATCCTTGACGATAAAGTCCATCTCCGGTCTGGGACCGACCATACTCATGTGCCCCCGGAGTACATTGAACAACTGGGGAAGTTCATCGAGACTGGTTTTTCTTAACATCCTGCCGATTCCTGTAACCCTGGGATCATCACTGGCCACCGGAGCAACTTCATACTCATCTGCTTCAGGTTTCATTGTTCTGAATTTGTACAACGTAAACTTCCTGCCGTACCTGCCTACTCTGGTCTGTTTGAATACAGGTGAACCTTTTCCCGTTATGACGAGAATTATCCAGATCGCAGCCATCAGCGGTGCCAGCAGAACAATCAGTACAGGTGACATTATCAGATCCATCAGCCTTTTCGTCAGATTGCTGAATGTTCCCCTGCCGGAGGATCCGATTTCCACCACCGGCATTCTGGAAATACTGCTGAGGCTGCTGACCCCGGCAGCAATTTCAAAAAGGTCTGTAACGAGCATGAAGACTATGTCCTGCTTCTGAACTGAATTCACAATTCTGAGCATGTCTGTCCGGTTCATGGAACCGCTGGCAAAAAACACTTCATCTATGGAAAGGCTGTCTACAAGCCGAGGCAGATCTCTGACCTCGCCGATCACTTTTATGCCACAGACTTCTTCAGTAATACCCTGACGTTCAACCAGAACTCCCTTTATCCTGTGCTTCGGTCCTGGAAATTTTCCCAGTGAGGTTATTACCCTCTCGGCAAACTCTCCGGAACCGATCACTATAGTTGCAGGCGATTCCTTCATGGGAGCGATTTTCCCGGCCAGGGAACCGAACACAGATCTGAACAAAATATTTACCGGTTGCGACAGAACAAGAAATATCAGCAGCATTATTCTGGAATAATCCATCTTAACAAGGTAGCTGGCCGCCATTATCGATACTGCAAGGTAAAAAACGGCGCGTATTCTCCTGGCAAGCCCCGGGAAAGCGCCCTGCTGTGAGGAAAACACGTACATACCTGTAGACCACGATGACGCAATCCACAGCAGTGAAAGCACGGGAATGGTAGCGAGGTAGGTGTTGATAGTGTGTGTAAATCCAGGAAGGAAACCGGCGATCCACCCAGTTCTGATATACCAGGTTGCCAGCAGTGAAAGGGGAACAGTAAGCAGGTCAGCAGCGATAAGAAACAGAATGAAAACACGCTGCTGTCTTCTTATAGGCGCAAGCATCAGACTACTCTTCGGGAAGTAAAACCGCAAACGGAACCTGACACAAGAGCTACAGCTCTCCACAGTGCAAAAACCGGAATAACCGGAACAGTAAACCTGTCTGTTGCACAAGCCGCACGGAACAGAGGAATACACACCAGCAGAAATGCCAGTGCAGATGCAGCTGTAAAAACAGGAAACACCGGGGCAGCAAACAGTGAAACCAGCAAAGGCACGGAAAACAGCATCTGCAGTTTCAGAGTTTGAGGGGTGTAACCGTCTGAAACAACTCTGGCCGGAAACTTCCTTACAAGCATTATCCTCCACTTTCCACGACGAAACTTCAGCTTGAAGTATGCAGCCCAGGTGGCTCTGTGAACATGTGCAACCCCGGCATCAGATACAAAAGCAATCTTTCCTCCAGCTTCGATCAGCCGCCAGGAAAGGTCAACATCCTCGTGCTCAGGCAGGGGAAAATTCTCGTTAAAACCGTCGAGTTTCTCCAACCAGTTTCTGCTGAAACCTGCAGAGTATGTGTCGGCGAGGTAAACAACAGGAGCCCGGCTCATAAGCCGGTACCTCTCCTCGAATTCCACCTGAGCAAGCCTTTGTATAAGGGTGGACCCTCCTGATAAATATACCCCTTTTACAGCCTGATATCCCTCTTCCAGCTTGCAGGCCAGCAGCTCAGCCCACGCCGGTTCCGGCAGACAGTCTGCGTCTGTAAACAGAACAACAGGGCAGGAAGATGCCCTCCATCCGCGGTTCCTTGCTGAAGCCGGTCCATTCTGCGTTCCGTTGACGCACAGATCCGTGAGTTTCTTTACCCCATCAGGCGGTTCTTCCAGACCGTCAACAGACAGCACTACAGTAATGCGGGACCTCACTGACTGAATGGAGAGAGCCTCAAGGGTCGGCAGAACCGAATCCCATCTGCCTCTAAAGGGTACAACTACAGCAATATCATTCACTTTTTCCGCCTGAAAATGTATTTCCGGAATGTTCTGAAGGCGAGGAGAGTTCTGTGCCTCTCACCTGCGTCAAACAGGCTGTGCCACGCTTTTTTCAGTATGTATCCCGGTCTCAGATAAAACTTTCTTCTGGCGTAGTTGCAGAACTCAACCAGTTCATCCGGAGTCATGTCCGGTGTTCTTACAACGCAGGCATGGGTACCATCTTCCTTCAACCAGTCTCTCCAGCTTGAAGTTACCAGCAGGCCGGCTTTCTGCACATCTGTGTACGCATCTGTTCCCGGATACACCATAAGCGGATAGAACTGGGCCGTATCGGGATTGAGACTCAAGGCAAAATCCAGAGTGCGACGGGCTGTGTCACGGGTTTCGCCGGGGATACCGAACAGAAAACAACCGTGAACAAGAACACTGGCTTTCCTGGCACTGTTCATGAACTCCACCATCTGATCGGTTTCCAGCCCTTTGCGCATGGCTGCAAGGATTTCGTTGCATCCGCTTTCAAAGCCCACACACACAGACCGTAGTCCTGCAGCATGACACTGACGAAGGGTTTCGAAATCAGCTGTTGCCCGCATATTGCATGTCCATGAAATAGTTACACCAGCCCTGACTATTTCAGAAGACAGATGGCGCAGCCTCTGCATGTCTGCGGAAATAGTGTCGTCTTCAAAAAATATCGCCTGTACTTCCGGCATGTTTTCCTGAACCCACTTCATTTCAGCTACAACATTCTCAACAGACCGGCTTCTGTAGCGCCTGCCTGTGAGGGTCTGGGGAAAAACACAGAAGCTGCACTGATTGGGACAACCTCTTCCGCCGATAATCATCACCTGGGGATGCAGGGCATTGGGATTGTTGTACCTTTCCACTGGAAGATGAGCAGCGTACACAGAGCTCACAAAAGGCAGTGAATCCAGATCCTGCAGGTATCCATCAGCAGGAGTAACCTCGGTACCGGATTCAGTTCGGATAGCTGTTCCGGGTATTCCCTTAAGCGCTCCCCCTGCTTCAACGGCAGCTGCCACAGCCAGAATGGGTTTCTCGTATTCCCCCAGAACAGCACCGTGAAACTTCCCTCCGAGCAGAACAGTTTCCTCCGGCAGTGCTGAAGGATGAGTTCCCACAACAAAAACCACTGCCCCTGTTTCTGTAAGAAGGTCAGCAGTTTGAATATCCGAGATAATAGAAGGTGTAGATGTTTCCACGACTATCAGTTCCGGGGAAAACTCGCGGATTCTCTGTTCAGTCTGTTCCCAGTTGAGATCCATGGCGGGAGAATCAAGAAACTGCACAGTGTGCCCTGCCTGCTCCAGTGCCCCGACTGCATAGGAAAGCCAGATCGGAAAGTACAGAGTTCCGCTTCTGGTTACCGCCGGGCTTCTCTGCCCACGGCTGTAGTGGGGAAGAAAAGGCGGATTAAGAGCTGTTATTCTCATTTTTCGAACATCCCCTCGAGGGTATGGATAACCCTTTCAGTATCAATTGAAGTCATGCAGTCTCCATCTCCGGTACAGCCTGGGAAAACGCTGTTTGAATAACAGGGGGAACATGATACAGTTCCGCAGAGGGAGACAATGCTGCCACGCCTGTAGAGGGAATCGGGGTTGGTGGGGCCAAAAAGAACCAGTGCCGGAGTACCTGATGAGACAGCAAGATGGGCAGGGCCGCTGTCGTTGCCTGCAAACAGGGCTGCCTTTGCGATAAGAGCTGCAGTCTCTCCCCAGGATAGCTTTCCAGCAAGATTTATACCCCCTGCAGATGAAATTTCCACTCTATCTTCTGTTCCGCCTGCAAGAAATACTGTGTATCCCTTTGCCTGAAGATAGATGGACACCTCAGCCCACCTCTCCACCGGCCATCTTTTCCACGGAACATACTCTCTTGCATTTCTGGCCCCTCCGGGAGCCAGGACAATGTACGGCCTGCTTCCTGTGTGTTTTTCGGCGGTGGTGTACTCAGCCTCTGTAATCGGGAACAGAGGTTTAAGAGAAGAACACTGGACACCGGCAATTCTGCAGTAGTCTCTGGCTGCCGGTTTCACAGTACCGAACCCGGTTGAACCATCTCCACCGCTTGTGACTTTTCTGCCTGTGAGAAATCTGAGCCACCTGCAGGCGGCCGGTGAAGAGCCCAGATGGATGACCCTGTCGTACCCCCTCTGCATGTGCAGCATAGACCACATGAAAAGCTTAGCTGCAGAGCATGGAGCTGGAGACTGAACTATACTGTTCACCCCCGGGAGACGGCTCCATACCGGAAAGGAAGAGGGACCGGTAAGAACTGTAACGCTGTGTCCACCGGCAATAAGACCGGCAACTGCAGGTGTGGCCATAAGCGAGTCGCCAAAGGCGTGGGTCTTTACCACCAGTATTTTCATAAAGACGATTTCCCTGCTCTGAACCTTTCGAAAGAATACTTTACTGCAACAAGTGAAGCAATTATCAGGGGAACATCGAGGGCAACCCTGTGGGGAGTTCCTGATGCGGTGAGAAGATGCATCAGAATGTACCCTGCGATTACTCCGGCTGTGTACACACCGACCCTGCCCGTACGGATCAAAAGAAGCATACCGGCAAAAAAGAAAACGCCTACCCAGAAAAAGGACAGCAGCCCGAGCATTGTGTGTACCGGCGAGAAGCGGTTAAGGGGAAACGGCTTGAAAAATTCAGCAAATCTGCACGCCGACAGGTGAAGAAACACCAGCGGGTTTGCCTTGAGAAAACTGCTCTGACGCGAATAAAGAACACTGTCTCTCTGGAACTCCGTTTCTGTGGTAAAAGCCGGAAATTCAGCCAGTTCCGCCTGGTTCAGTCTGGGCAGCCAGAACTGCCGGACAGGACCGTAGAGCAGCCTTGCTCCTTCAGCTTCATCAAGAAAAGCATCTGTAAATATTCTGCCGTTGTACTCCCACATCTGCACCCCTCCCTGAAGGGGAAGCAGCTGGTATCTGCCCATTGTGTTCCTGTTCCGAAGTACCCATGGAGTAAGAACCACAGCAAAGGAAGCCAGCATGACAAGAATTGACGGCAACAATCTTATCGAAAATTTACCCGCTGCCAGAACCATTACTGCAAGCCAGGCAACCATGGGAAGAGCAGCAGGTCTTACGAGAAAGGTCACACCCCACACAAGACCGGCCACAACGCCGTTTGTAATCCGGGGTTTTTCCAGATAACGCAATGAAAACAACAGGCCGGCAACAAACAGAAGTGAAAAAAGGGCCTGTGTAGCTGGAACAGCCTGAAAATAAAGCTCGAACGGGTCAAGAGCTATAAATACACCAGCTGCTGTGTACCACCAGCCGGAAAGAAACCGGGAGGCGATCCGCATTCCGAGAAACACAGTCAGAAGCCCGAGAACAAGCTGAACTCCAACCACTGCAGTCAGGTTTCCCAGACCGGCAACGGCAAAGATAAGTGCCTCAAACAGGGCAAAACCCGGGACAAGGAATGCTGTGGGCTTTTCAGGTAGTAAAACACCGTAAAAGCCACCGGTTTCTCTGAAAAACTCAAGACTGGCATCGCGCCTGGGATCAGAATCGTGGAACATTGATTCAGACAGCATAAACCCTCTGCCGGAAACGATGTTTTCCGCCAGGTCAGCCTGAACCTGTCCCTCTCCTACCAGAAAGAAGCCGGATACCGCAAGAAAGAACACCGCCAGCCGTGCGAGCAGCGCCAGTAAAAATATGTAGGGCTCTAGCCTTTTCCTCTGCACCAGTCACCGAACCATTCAGAGGTAATAAGCTCAAGCTCTCCAGGCTGGCCGGATGACCAGACTTTTTCGGTTGCAGGGTGCATAACAACTTCAGTGGTACCATCACTGCAGATGGATGTGTATCTGCCGAGATACTTCCTGGTTATCTTACCCGCCTTTCCGAAACCAAGCATTCTGTCTGTGGTAACCAGCCCTGCTGATTCCAGAGCCTGTTTCAGGTCACACCCGAACGAGTTCAGTTTGAGACCTGCGGGAAACCTCATCATCTTGTCGGGAAGCACTGCAGACCTGACAGTTCGTATACCGTAATCCTTTGCCAGATTAATTATTACCTTCTGCAGCGCAGGCAGATTGTGCAGATGGCGATGGCTGTCCAGAGCTGTAACAACACCGCCGGTTGACAGTATTTTCTCAATCTGAGCAGACCATTCTTTCTGTACAGAATCTGCAAGAGAATCGGCCTTTCTTATCCATGCAGCAAAAGACTCGGGAAAATTGCTTTGCTTCAGCAGAAACGGACCCTGACAGCAGTCCAGATGGGCTGCAACGCGAACACCACCTGCAAGAGCCATCATAGTTGCCTCTGCAAATTGGCTGCCTGTTGCCATAATGCCTACCCTGCTCACATGTCCGGATTCAATGCACTTCTGAATGGCAGCATTCACCGCCGGGTGCATACCACCATCGTCGATTGTTACGGTAAGCTCTCTCATACTCTCCTCACCTTCAGCATGGTCCGTTTGAAGTTACGTGGCCCCAGAACCGTGCGCACTGTCTTCAGTATTCTTGCCGGATGTGTGTAAAACTTCCAGAAAGCATTCCTCTTCAGCTTCTCTATCTGCTCCGGTGTGATACCGTCCAGCGAGTAAACGCTTTTGTGAAAACAGTCGAACTCAAAGTAATCAGCATTTATCAGATCCTTCGACATATCCCAGAGTGCAGTGTGGGGAAACGGGGTGGTTATATCGAACAGAGCATCATCAAACGGCTCTTTTGTGGCGAAATCAATGGTCTGCTTCATCTCTTCAACAGTTTCCCCCGGTGCCCCCAGCATGAAGTAACCCTGAACGTAAACGCCGCGGGAGTTACACATTCGAAGAGCTTTTCTTACACCTTCAACTGTAATTCCCTTCCGGTATATATCGTCCAGAACCCTTTGCGATGCCGACTCAACACCCATGTTAACCTTTGAGAGCCCGGCACCGACCATTGTATCAAGAAGCTCTTCGGTAAGCAGATCTGCGCGGACATTGCAGCACCACCGGAGCTCGAGGCCCTTTTGTTCATGAGTGAACAGATTTCTGTTACCCAGGGATGGTCTACTACAAAAGTAGAGTCCTCAAACATAAACCCATTAATAGAATATTTATCTACAAGGTGCTGCAGCTCTTCCACAATGGATTCAGGAGACCGCTTCCGCATCTTTTTACCAAATATTTCAGACAGAGTCGGCTGACAGAAAGTACAGGTGTAGGGACAGCCACGGGTGCCCATTATGGTTGTACCTTTCAGGCTGGAATCAACCCTGTCCATGGAATACCATGTAGTAAAATATTTCTTCATATCAAAGATGTCCCTGTCCGGCAGTGGAAGGGTATCCAGATTTTTGACCAGCAGCCTTCCCGGAACCACAACAGCCCTGCCGTCTTTCATAAAACACGCCCCGGGGATCTCTCCCGGATCTGTACCCTCAACAATCAACCTGAACGCAATTTCCCCCTCGCCGGAATACACCAGATCGGCTCCTGATGTTTCAAGGGTTTCAACTGGAAGAACAGTAGCGTGTGGACCGCCAACCATCAGATAGGTTCCTGGAGAATCCCTTCTTACAACTTCACAGGCTGTGAGAGTTGCTCCTATCTGAGGTGTAACCACTGTTATGGAAACAGCATCAGGCTTGAATTCAGCCAGCATTCTGCTAAGATGTTCGAATGGCTTCTTTTCAAAAGACATATCACACAGCGCTGTTTCAGCTCCGCACTGTTTTGCTACGGCAGAAAGCATCGCTATACCCAGAGGCGGCTGACCTGACGGGTAACGCGTTTCGGGGAACACAAAAAGAATTTTCTTAAACCTGATCAATGTTTTCCCTTTCCACAACAGGATTCAAGAGCAACTCCGATAAGAAATACTGCATCCACAGGCAGCCGGTACCTCACCCCTCCGTGAGCCAGTGCATGCATCAGAAGATACAAAACAAAAAGGCTGAAGAGAAATACCGTTTCAGGGTGAGACCTGCCGCGCCACAAACCGATTCCTCCGAACAGCATAAGAGGATAGATAACCAGACCAGCAACCATTCCTTTTGAGCCCAGTGTACTGCCGCCTGGAGAGAGAAAACTAACAGCTCTGTTCCAGGCCAGCCACAGCATAAGCCGGGGATTGCTGCGGATGTACCCTGCAGCAGAAGAACCCAGAGCCCTGCTTCTGGCCAACTCCCCGGGAATAGAATCAATTGAGGGATATTCCAGCAGAGAAGTGTTGTTCACCTGAAGGTTTTCAGGTACATTTATTCCTTCCAGAGCAAGAACTTCAGGATTGTTTCTCATCCATAGATTCAAGGAACCTTTTGTAGGCATAAGCACCGGTTCACCAAGTGAAATCCAGTTCCTGACAACCCAGGGAGACACTGCCACAGCAAAACCGCCCACAAGGAAAAACAGCGCTTTCCAGTTTTTTCTCCAGGCGAGATAGACCAACTGAAGAGGTACCAGGAACAGCGCGGTGGCTCTTATCAGAAAAAACACACCTGTGGACACACCGGCAAGAAATCCCCTCCCCTTTCCCCTTCCTGAAGAGAGTACGAGCATGGATGAAATCATCAGCATGGAGATATGGGCAGTTTCCGTCATCGCATAAGCTGAATAGTAAACAAAAGGCGGGTACAGAGACCACAGCACAGCAGCCATAAGACCTGATTCCGCTCCCCAGACTTCCATTACCAGTTTTCTTACTGCAAAGGCACCGCCAGCGGCGAAAAGCATATTCAGTGTGAATACAGAACCACTGATCGTTCCAAATATGGAAAAGAACACAGCGAGCAGAACGGAATAGCCAGGCTCCATGACTGCAGTGGGTGTTTCCACTGGTGCAAGACCGAACACATAGTTGGAGTTTTCAGTCCAGAACCTCTGGGGACTACCGCCTGTGTTTCTGAGATTCTTAAGCAGTCCCAGATCTGAAGAGAACGAAAAACCTTCCCCTTCAGCAATTCTGCCTGCAGTGTGTATGTAAAGCCCCTGGTCTCTTGCCGGCAGAGGCAGCTCACCGCCCAGATAGAAAAACAGCAGCATTCTGGGTAGAATAACAGCCAGGAAAACCACCAGAACCGTGTGGGGAAGCAGAGGTGCCAGGTACCTGTTTACAGTGCAGACATACCCTTTGTCTGACATTATCATCCCCTGGAAAACACAGAGGCGAGGAAAGCACGGACATCATGCCACAAGCCCTTTACTCCGTGAAGTTTCAGATGCTTCCAGAAAAGGGAAGGTATCCTGGTAAATGGTTTTCTCAGCAGGTAGGTTCTTCCTATGGTACCCTGTGCCCAGTCGCGGAGTTCTGTGAGTTCTCTGTTTGAAAAATCAGTGAGATTGACCAGCAGTTCATCTGCTGCGTTCATCTTCATGAGAAATTCTTCAACATCATCGATAAGCCCCTTTTCAAGGGCCGTGTTGTAGATTGCCGTTCCGGGATAAGGGGTAACAAACAGCATGGGAGCCGTAATATCCGCGTGTTTGCAGAACTCCACAGTCTGCTTTACCGTTTCACGGGTTTCTCCGAACATCCCGATGATAAAACTTCCCTCTGCATGTATTCCCACCGATTCCGTAAGTTTAACGGCATCAAGGCACTGCTGTGCAGTAACTCCTCTCCTCATATTTTCCAGCATCCAGTCGCTTCCCGATTCAATCCCATACGAGATCCAGTCACACCCTGCATCTTTCATGGTTTCAAGCATCTCTCTGTCCACGGTGTTCACCCTGCCCAGACATGACCACTTGATACCTGGAAGCTTCTGCTTCATCAATGCGCAGACCTCCATAACAAACTTTCTGTCGCTTGTAAAAAGATCGTCTGGAAAACCTGTGTAGTGTATATCATACCTTTTAACAAGTTCTTCCAGCTCTGTTACAATTGCCTCCGGAGATCTCCTTCTTACACTCCTGCCGTAGATTCTGTAGCAGTACACACAGTTGAAAGGACAGCCTCTGCTGGCAAGAGTTTCAAGATGCCTGACTGTCTTCTGTCTGTGGTCAATACTGGACACATAGTTTTCTATGGGAAACAGATCCCACGCCGGCCAGGGGAGTGAGTCAAGATCAGCTATCGGTTCCCGTGGCCGTGACTTCTGAAGAGTTCCTTCGCTGTCCAGCCACGCCAGGCCGGAAACCTGTTTCCAGTCGGTTCCTTTTTCCACAGCTTCTGCAAGCTCTACTGCTGTTATCTCGCCTTCTCCCAGTACCACACAGTCAAGTTCGCATGACTTGAGATAAACCTCCGGAACTGTTGAAACACCACTGTTTCCTGCAGTTGTAAACACTCCCGGCAGCCTGCTTCTCACAAGTTTCGTAAGTTCTTTCACATACCGGAATCGGGTTACCATTCCGCCGAATGCCACCATTTCCGGAGATGAAGCTTCAATCCGGTCTGTTGCTTCATTAACCGAAAGCCGGTCACCCTCCATGTCCACCACTGTAACTTCATGACCTGCCTCAAGCAGCGAAGATGCCACATAGGCCAGACCGAACGGGAAGTACAGAGAATGGTGATCTGTGCCGAAACTGGGATACACCAGTGTAATTCTCATAGTCTCTCAATCCGGGTGTGTTTTTCCATCCGGCAATAATCACATATTTTGGACTTCAGGTAAAGGCTTGTTTACGAAGTGTACTCAAGAATATTACATTACGGTGCAGGACAGGAAAGGCGGGAAAATGAAATACTCCGGAATTCTGCTGATGTTTTACCTTGCTGCAGCCTCTGCGTTTGTTCTTACAGCAGAGGAAAGCCTGGCTGTGTATACCAGACCATGCTCTCTTTCGGGGGTTTGGTCTGCAATTGACGAGGGAGAAACAGTAAACCTGGAGGTAAGAACAATCTCCGGATGGCTGGGGTTCGATCCGGGAGTGGCTCAGGCAGCCAACACATGCAGTTTCCGCTACAGGTGGCTTAAGCCTGTTAGCGGTATATCCGCAGATTCCCTTCCCCTGGTGTGGCCACCTGACTGCGGCGTTACCTACGCCATGACCCCGGCGGATACCCCTGTTTATCCAGACCGGGACACCACACTTGCACCGGTTGCAGTAATCTCTGCCAATTCCGCAGCGGCTGTTACTGAGCTACAGACATTCTGGATAAAAGTCGATCTGACCAACAGCCCCGTTGAACAGGATATCCAGGGGTGGATACTCTCTGAATCCGTATCTCTTAACTGGAACAGCGATTCAACACAATCCGGTGTCAGGGAAGATCAGGACATTTAAGCATACCATAATAAATAATATACATACCGTTGTGTATATGCTGCATATTGCGTATATTTACAATGTTTAGTAAGAGACACACGCAAAGGAGCGAAAAATGAAGAACTTGAAGTTACTGACAGTTATCAATCTGGCAGCTTTACTGGTCATGAATATTGCTTTCTATTTTGTTTTCAGAGGAAGGGTGGCTTCACACCTCTACGACGGTGCAGGCATCGCCAGTCTGGTTGTAGTGGCAGTCACATTCATACCTCTCTTCCGGAAATCCGGAATATGGAAACTTACCCATGCGAAAGCAGACAAACTGGATGAGCGTGAGCTTGCCCTTACTCACTGGGCACTGAGCGAATCCTACGGATGGTTCGCCGTTATCTGCCTGGTAATCATGCTTGTTTTTTCCTTCACAGGAAGGATGAACATCTGCCCCCAGTTCACCATTTCCATGCCACTTGTCGCAAGCCTGATCTACCTTTCCCATGTTCTGCCCGGTGTAATGATAGCCTGGAAGCACGGTATTCAGGAACAGTCAGAATGAAAACAAGAAAGCTGTACAACAGGATAAAGAGTCTGCGAGTAGAGCGGGGACTGTCAAGGAAACAGCTTGCGGATCAGATCGGAGTAAACCCGCAGACTGTGGGCTACCTGGAAAGACAGGACTACAACCCCAGCCTTGATCTCGCCTTCAGAATAAGCGAATTCTTTGAATTCCCCGTTGAGTTCATCTTCTCCACCTGTGTGATGAAACCAGTGAGCGAAGGCCTCAGAAACACGATAAGCAGCAGCTTGCAGTTTAACTAAAAAGAGGATATGATGAACCTGCACCAGGTTACCTATTTTAAAGGGGGTTCATTGTGAAAACTATACCGCTCCTCTGTGTTCTAGTCCTTGCACTACCTCTGCTGGCTGAAAACTTCTCAGATAATTTTGACTTCTATACTCCGGGAGACGACCTTGAAAGCTCACCTTTCTGGAGTAAACCGGATTCATGCGGCAACCTCGTCGTCACCGACACCGGCGGCAACATGGTTGTGGAAACTGTCTGGAACGGTTACCAGTCTCTGGCTTACGCCTGTCTGGGCTCAGGGGTAGTTACAGACTGCATTCTGGAAACCGATGTAAAGTACACGAATATTGAAGCCAGCTGCGGTCTGCTGGCAAGGGTAAACGATTCCACCGGAGAAGGGTACATCGGGTACATCTATTCCGCTCTGCCAGACATTGGTGTTACTTTCATTGCGTATGTTGACGGAAACGGAAACTACACAACTCTGGATAGCGACTACTACTATCCTTTTAATGCCGGCGACTGGTACACACTGTCTTTCCAGGTCACCGGAAACGATCCGGTGGAACTGACTGTCTCGGTGAATGGAACTGAAAGTACTTCTGTCCAGGACAGTGTCTACAACCTCGGTGCCGGCCTTACAGGACTGGGAAGCACCTGCTCCGGTTCATCATCGGTATTCAGTATTGACAACTATTCTGTTATAGACAACGCCAGCGATCTTGCATCGGTTACCTTCGGCGGAATAAAAGCACTGTTCCGGTAATCCAGCTGTAGACTGTGAACTTTTGCCGTGCTCACAGTTCTTTGGATTAAGGGTTATTGTATCTGTACAATTCAATCCTGGGAGTAAATCATGAAATTTATAATTTTGCCGTTTGTCGTACCTGCAATTCTTTTTGCCGTAAGCTTCACCGATAACTTCGAGTCATACACACCTGGAGACGATCTGGACAGTTCCGCCTACTGGTTCACTGCCGATTCCAGCGGCAGCTTCATCATAGCAGACGAAGGCGGAAACAACATCGCTGAGACTGTCTGGAACGGCTCTGACTT
Source organism: Candidatus Fermentibacteraceae bacterium (assembly GCA_021162285.1). Taxonomy (GTDB): domain Bacteria; phylum Fermentibacterota; class Fermentibacteria; order Fermentibacterales; family JCC-6; genus Sabulitectum. The sequence goes on along the minus strand of JAGGYZ010000153.1, from coordinate 683 downwards.
CACTGGCTATGTATGCATGGGTTCAGCTGTATGGTCAAATGGGACCATCGGCTGCGATGTGAAGTTTACCGGATCACAGGCCATGTTTGCACTCATGGCCCGGATAAACGGGTTCTCATCCGAGTGTTACATTGCTGGTATATACCCGGCAGTGCCACCTGTGGGTGCCACAGTTATTGCCTATGTTGACGCCACTGGAGAGTACACTATTCTCGCGCAGGATTACTTCTACCCCATGAGCGAAAACACCTGGTACGATCTTGACTTTGAAGTAACAGGAACAGACACCGTGTCGCTCAAACTCTCCGTTAACGGCTCTGTAAATTCAACATGTCAGGACACTGAACACAGCCTTCTGACAGGCATTTCAGGAGTGATTGCCGGGTATGAGGGCAGCAGTGAACCTGTGTTCAGCATGGACAACTTCGAAGTGGTAGATACCGGTCAGCCGCTTACCGCAGTTACATTCGGAAGGATCAAGGCTCTTTTCAGGTAAACACTTGGAGTCTGACCGAAAATACAACATCGGCATTAGACACCACACGAACGGCTGCAAAACACGCCAATCATCGTCAAATAGCGTTGCTATCCGTGCTTCCGCTCGGGACGCTCTCGCTATTACTCGAGTTGCTATCCGTGCTTCCGCTCGGGACGCTCTCGCTATTACTCGAGTTGCTTTTATC
>JAGGYZ010000287.1 GCA_021162285.1 Candidatus Fermentibacteraceae bacterium | reverse complement strand
GGGCAGTTCCATCAACACCAATTGTCCCGTAGAATTCAGGAGGAGGAGGTTCGACAAACCCTGATATGAAAACATCCACAGTACCCACTGATGCATTGCCTGCTCCACCTACCCCCACAAAAATTGTGTCATCGGGTACTGCGGCAAGAGCAACCATAGGCCCATCCCTATTCAACCCGGTTCCTCGAAGACAAGTAGGGCTAAGAACCTCGATCAGGTCAATCCCTGCGGAAGTACCTACCAGCATTGAGTCTGGGTTAGGAGAAGGCTCCATGCAGAAAATGTCGAAGTAGATAGAGATATTGTCATAAGACTCGTTATTGTCGACGGAAACCTGATATATCCTGGTACTCGGTCCATCGGCTACAAACAGGTATTCTGATCCCGGGCCAATAGTCAGCTTTGTAGGAGACTGACACACTGTGAACTCATCAATAACCGCACACTGAGGCAGGCTTACTTCCAGTATCTTTCCAAGTGAGCCGATCAGATAAGCGGTATTCTTCAAGCTGCAGTAAACCATCTGTGAGAAACCCGCTGGAGAAGGTAAAGCGACCTGATATGCCTCCACCAGCTCCCGGGTTTCTGAATCGTACCGGTAGATCAGCCCCTCAGTGGATGCAATGAAAATATTTCCAGGATATGTCAGCAGGCTTCTGGCGCCTGGGATATCTGAAATAGTACTTATAATGGCTAAGTCTTCCGGTGCAATAATATGCAGCCCAGCCTCGAACGCCATTTCATATTCAGTAAGATTGGTGCAGCCAAGAAAAAGAATTGAACAGATTACCGCTGCTGATAATACTGCCGATATTGCAGTAACTCCTCTCTTTTTTCTGCCTACCATGACACTACCGCCGAAAAGAGGAAATGCCTTACAGGTGACCATGCTCTGGGGTTGCCCATTTCTCCGGTTGGATCTCCGGTAGTGTGAAAAAGAGAGGTATCATAGATATGAGTGATATTGTCTCTGTTGAAAACATTAAACACTCCCACCATAAGCTTAACCTCCCCAATGCCAGAATCGAACATCCTGGACACTGTTAGATCGGTTTGCATGGTAAATGGTCTTCTCTCGGAGTTTACCTCATGCAGAGTGCCTTCAGTTGGTGGAAGAGAATATGGTGTTCCACTTCCGTACTTCCATGAAACAGCAATGGAGGTGTTCTCCACAGGATATATACCTGCCAGTTCCGGCCCTTCAGAGCCAAAGAAGGTGTATCCCAGTGTTGTTCCAGCCTGATGAGCCTGATCCCAGTCAAGAAAGTTTTCCTCTCTGGATATGTGGTAAACTCCCTGTTGAGCATTGTTGTACATCTCCAGCATTGATGAATACTTTCCTTTCGCAATAGAAAAGGTATAGAAAAGCTGGCCGGATACATTGCTGCCCGGGGTCCTGGACAAGCTGGCTTCAATGCCTCTGACATTTCCGTGACTGTTATCATTTGTAAATATATAGCTGGCACTTTCCTCGTGGTTCTCTGTGCTGACCAATCCGGTTATATCTTTGTTGTAAAATGATATAGCCAGATCAGAAAACCGATCCAGTTCCTGACGAACCCCAACTTCAAAAAGTTGGGTAAGCTCCGGGTTAAGATCCGGGTTTCCGGCAACTACCCGTTCAGCACCCATGTTGTATGTTGTTTGAAGGTACAGACTGTTCATAGGAGGCATCTGGAAGTAATGGCCATAAGTTGTAAAGAAAATAGACCTCTCGCTGAATGGAACTGAGAAACTGAATCTGGGACTGATGTGTACTTTTGCCTCAACAGGTACTCCGCCGCCGGTTTCCAGATCAAATACTGATGTGTTTGTATTGAAGTAATCAGCGCGGGCACCAGCAGTTGTTATTGCCCCCCCCGAGAACCGGTAACTTGCCTGTGCGTATCCAGCAACAGAATAAGGATAAGCGTTCCACAGGGAGAGGTAGACATTGCCCGGAGCAAGAAAATAGGCATTATACTGATACAGATCGTAGTATTTACCTGATACACCAAACTTGATCCTGGCTCTGGGGTTTGGATTGAAATCAAGACCTATGTTCGCAGTAGAAACAATTGCTTTTGAATCATGCCATACATTCTGATGAACACCATCGAAAAAGAAACCAAGCTGGCTTTCGAAAAGCTGGGGCGGCATGTACTGGGTCATCCAGAACAACGGAGTTGTTCCCTGGCCAACAAAGCCTCCCCCGGGATCGTAAATTCTGTTCCAGTTCTGGAATTTTACAGTTCCAATAGTTACTTTCAGATTGGTCTTGTCACCTATGAGATGAGACATGTTAAGAATCAGACCGCCAGTCTCGCTGAACATTACAGGCAGAGCATAGTCCTGACTTCCCGGTGGATACAGATGCCCCTCGACAATCGCGACTTGGCCGTATCTTGACCAGGCCCACTGGTTCCATCCATGCTCTCTGTACGATCCCACTGCGTTCAAAGAAAATATCGTTCTGGCCACAGGCCGGTATGACAGCTTAACCATTCCGGAAGCATCATTCAACCAGTTGTAAGACCAGTTGTCTCTGGTATCCAGATTGTTTTTTCCGCTGGCAGAAAACTGCCCGGTGGCACTAATTGTAACTTCACCAGGAACGTCTACGCCAATAGCAGGCAAAAGGGATTCCGTAAGGGGCTCAGGGCCTGAAAGTGTAACTTCCCCACTGGTCAGGTCTTTTCTGCAAAGGTCAACATCAATGCTCTCTGTAAATACCTGTTCTCCGGAAGAGATCATTGTTGATGTTGCATCACCCATCCGACCGGAAATGGTTCCCCTGAAGGAATCTCCTCCTTCCTTACCAATAAGATCTACCACACCGGATAGAGAGTTTCCGTACTCTATACTCAACCCGCCGGTCATCAGTGTTGCATTTGAAACTGCTGAGACTGGAATATCAAAGTTGAATCTGTTGTCCATTGGAGAGCGCAGTGATATTCCGTCAAGCACATAATCAACCTCACCGGCTCTGCCTCCCCTTACATGCAGCTCACCATCCTGTTGCACTACTCCAGGTTGAGCTGCTACAATATCTATGATAGTACTGGTGTTCATGGTTCTCATCTCAGACAGATCAAGTTGAAATGCAGTAGCTGGTATATCCCT
>JAGGYZ010000105.1 GCA_021162285.1 Candidatus Fermentibacteraceae bacterium | reverse complement strand
GGTTCTGCCGACGGAACAGGCGGAGCTGCTGTCGGGTATAATCAGACACATCGACGAGTACTCTCCATTTGCTTCCTGGGATGATGGTACGATTTTTACAATGGCTGATGAAGATGTTCCCGGGGAGCTTCTCAGGATGACAGCTTCCGCTTCTTTTGCCAGTGGTTCTTTTCCTCTGGTCCTGCCGCGCTCAGCAGACTTTTACACCCTGCCGGCTGAGGTTCTTTTCGATTCACAGTGGAGCACTGACATTTTCAATGCAGTTATGGATATTTACTTTCGCCAGATAGTAATTGACAGGCATCTTGACGATGTGTACGCACTGTTGAACAGCGACAGATTCGCCATGTCTATTGATTCCCAGGTGGCACAGAGAATACTTTCGGTGAGAACGGCGGTTGGAGGCAGCAGAACAGCAATGAGAGACGGTTTTGGAGCGCCGTGGCTTTCCAGCAGTCTTCCTGCTTTGATCTCAGACAGCCTTCACTCCCGTATGGCCGCGGATTCACTGAATCCACAGTGGTACGAAATGGAGCTGGAGATGACATTCCTTGTGGTAACTTCATACTGGTGGGACTACAACATTTTCGCATCGGAACAGAATCAGTATCTACTAGATCGTATCTTCCACTGCAGAGACAAAATACAGGAGTTGAAGCCGGAAGCATGGTCAGCAACGGTTGCGGGGATACTCATCGACGATACAGACAGAATCAGGCCTCAGACACGGGGTGCATCTCTGTCTACTGTGGATATGCTGAGAGATGACCTTGTTAGCGGGGCGGCAAGGGTTCCAGTCAGCCCTTGATGTAATTCCTGTTTTACCATAGATTAGCGTTACTTGTGCTTTGCAGGCATGGGCGCGTTGCGCCCATTTTTGCTAGATGCTGGTTGTGTATGCTTGTATTTGGAGGTTTTCGTTTGACTCATGATGATGTGCTGGAACATGTTGAAAAAATAGTAGCGGAATCAGGTCTTCTGCTTGTAGATACCAACCTCTTTCAGGCGGGAAGAAGAAGAGTTCTTCGTGTTTATGTAGACAGAGTTGGAAGAGTAGGCCTGGATGAGTGTGCCGGTGTGTCAAGAGCAATTGCCAATGCGGTGGAAACCCTTGACCTGATACAGGGAGCGTATACCCTTGAGGTCAGTTCACCTGGAATTGGAAGGCAGTTGTCCACAGAGAACGACTGGAAGCGAAGTGTGGGGAGAAAACTGGAAGTAAAAACAGAGTCCGAAGAATTCACAGAAATTCTTGCAGATTACACAGACGGGCTTTTGACATTTGAGGGCGGAAGAGTAACTGATCCTGGAAGTGTACTTTCGGCTCGAGAAGCAATTTAACAGGGGGTTCAATTGGCTGATTATGAGAGAGTAGAAGCTCTCGCCGGCCTGGTGAGGGAAAAGGGAGTGAACCGGGAGATTCTTCTCCGGAGCCTTCATGCTGGTCTTGCCAAGGCTTCTCTAAGAGAGTACGGGGAAGAACAGGACATCAAAGTTACTTGGGAACAGGGCAGCGGTGATATCCGTATGGAAGCTCTGAAAACAGTGGTTGAAAAGGTTGCCCGGAGGAAGACCCATCTGGAGATAGATCTAAAGAAGGCAAGGAAAATCGACAAGAAATGCGAAATTGGAGATCAGGTTGCAGTTTCCATAAGTATTGCCGATTTTGGAAGGGCGGCTGTCAACGAATTCAGGGCTGAATTCCTGTTGCTGGTCAAGTCAGCAGAGAGAAATCAGGTCTGGAAAGAGTACGAGAACAGAATTGGCTCAATCATTCCCAGATGCAGAGTTCAGCAGGTCTACAGGAACAGAATTCTGGTGCAGGTTGCCGGCAGCATTGAAGCTGTTGTCCCAGCCGACGAAAGGGCACGGGGCGAGAGATATGACCAGGGGGATTCCATTACACCTGTTCTTATCAGGGTTGAGAAACCCGAGAGTCTTGAACCCCAGCTGGTTCTTTCAAGGGCAACACCGGAACTTGTAAGAAGACTATTTGAAAGAGAAGCGCCCGAAATCGAGGAGGGTATTGTCAACATCAAGGTCATTGCCCGGGAACCGGGAGTAAGATCAAAGATCGCAGTTTCCAGTACCGATATGCGTATTGATGCTGTGGGGGCTTTTGTGGGAATGAAGGGATCAAGAGTTCAGTCAGTTATGAGGGAATTGAACGGTGAGCGTATTGACATTTTACCCTGGACCAGAGACCGCTTTGTTCTGGCATCCCAGGCCCTGGCCCCGGCAACGGTTCTCAGTATAGAATCTGAGCAGTCTTTCAACCGTGAAACAGGGGAAATGGAAGATATTCTGATTGCCGTTGTTCCCGATGACCAGCTTTCCCTTGCCATTGGTAGAAACGGACACAATGTGCGGCTTGCCGGGCAGCTTGTGGAGCGCAGGATAGACCTTAAAACTCAGAGCCAGTGGGAAGAAGAGAACCGCTGGGAGAACATGCTCAGAGTTGATATCAGTGAATTGCCCAGTGTGAATGACAAGCTTGCCGAGAGACTCAGCAGAGCCGGTTACGATTCGGCACAGATCGTTCTGGAGTCCACAGAGGAAGAGCTGAAGGAAGTTCAGGGTGTCGGTCCTGTGAAGCTTACACAGATACAGCAGGAAGCAGCCGAACTGGTTGAGCAGAGAGTACACCAGATTGAGGTAGCAAAAGAAATTGAACAGAATAATTCATCTGAGTCTGAAAATGAACCAGAGGAAGCCACTGATTAACAAGTGTGGAAGAAGGTGATTTCCTTGAAGGAAGAAAATAAAGTGTTGAAGAAAAGGGTTTATGAGCTGGCTCGCGAACTTAACATATCCAGCGAAGCTCTTCTAAAAGTTCTTGGTGAACTAAAAATTGAGGCGAAAAGCCACATGAGTACAGTTCGCGTGGAAGATGCCAGCCGGGTTATAGAGCAGTTTGAAAAACAGAAGGCCGAAGCCAAAACCCGGGCGACAAAGAAACGCAAACGGAGAAGACGCAAGAAAAAAACAGTTGTTTCTGCTGAGACGGTAAAGAATGTAAAAAAGATTCTGGCTAAAATGGATTCAGGCGGTGCAAGAAACCGCAAGAGTAAAAAAGTCAGATATCGCAAAGAAAAGCAGGAGAGACACGAAGAACAGCGTACTTTCGATGACGGGGAAGAGAAGATTCTCAAGGTTACCGAGTTTACAAGTCCGGCGGAGTTGTCACGGCAGATGGGGCAGCAGGTTAACACAATAATTGCAACCTGCATGAAACTTGGTGTTATGGCTACGGCCAACCAGAGGCTGGATGTTGATACAATATCTCTGGTTGCCGAAGAACTGGGTTTCACCGTACGCGAAGTCAGTGAGTACGGAGCTGAAGCTCTTGAAGAAGCGAGGATCTCAGACACCGATGCTGTCCGTGAGGAAAGACCTCCGGTTGTAACCATTATGGGTCATGTGGATCACGGTAAAACGGCGCTTCTCGACCGTATTCGTTCTGCAAATGTAATAGCTACCGAATCAGGTGGAATCACGCAGCATATAGGTGCTTATGTCGCAACAGTAGGTGGAGACAATCAGGTTACATTTATAGATACCCCTGGTCATGCTGCTTTCACGGCAATGCGTGCCAGAGGGGCTATGGTAACGGACATCGTTGTTCTTGTTGTTGCTTCCGACAGCAGGGTGATGCCGCAGACAAAAGAATCGATTGAACATGCAAGAGCTGCAGGAATTCCGATAATTGTTGCCATAACCAAGATGGATCTTTCTACTGCAAATCCCGATTTCATAAAGCAGGATCTGGCAAAAAACAATGTTCTGGTGGAGGAGTGGAGTGGAAATGTTCAGTGTGCTGAAGTCTCTGCAGTCACTGGAGAAGGGGTAGACGGGCTTCTTGAAATGATTCTTATCCAGTCGGAGATGCTTGAACTTGCAGCTGTTCCCGACAGGCTTGCCAAAGGAACAGTTCTTGAAGGAAGAGTTGATGCAAGAAGAGGTTCCATTGTGAATATCCTTGTTCAGGACGGTACTCTTCACGAGGGCGACGCCTTTGTTGCCGGACAGTATTCCGGAAGAGCCAGAGCTCTCTTTGATGAAAACGACATTCAGATTCTTGAAGTTCCACCTGGTTACCCTGTTCAGCTTCTGGGTTCTCCAGGGGTCCCGTCTGCAGGAGATTCCTTCATAGGAGTAGAGAGCGAACAGGAAGCAAGGAAAGTTGCACTTCGCAGGCAGATGGTTGCACGCGAGAAGCTTCTTCATGCCAGACACAAGGTTTCTCTGGAAGATTTCTGGGCTACAACTGCCAGCGATGAACGGGTTCTCAACATCATCATAAAATCGGATGTTTCCGGTTCTGCTGAAGCCATTGTTGATACTCTGTCAAAACTTCAGAATGATGAGGTTGGTATAGATGTTATTCTCAGCGGCGCAGGTGGAATTACAGAAAGAGATGTTGATCTGGCTGCTGCATCCAACGCCGTCATCCTCGGTTTCAAGGTTAGACCAGACCTGCGTGCCAGGGAGAGAGCTTCCGAAGAGGGTGTGGAGATAAGCACATACAATGTGATATATCATCTTGAAGACACCGTGCGGAAAGCTTTGAGCGGTCTTCTCAAACCTGAGGAGAAAGAGGAATTTCTGGGCTCAGTTGAGGTTCGCGATACATTCAAGGTTCCGAAAATCGGTGTTATTGCAGGCTGCTATATTGTGGCGGGTAAAATCAAGCGCAATGCAAAGGCCCGTCTTGTTCGAAACGGTGTTGTTCTGTGGGAGGGAGAAATTTCATCTCTCAAGCATCACAAAGATGACAAGCGAGAAATGTCTGCAGGGTTTGAGTGCGGTATAGGTCTTTACAGATACGATGATATCAAAGTTGGAGACACTATCGAGAGCTTTGAGATCATCAAGATTGCAAGAGAACTGTAGTGAATCCAAGAAGAACACAGCAGATAGCTAACAGAATACAGATGCTTGTTTCTGAGATACTTCAGCGTGAAATTTCCGATCCCAGGTTGAACACCCTTGTTATCAACAGGGTTGAACTGGCCAGAGATGGTTCTTTCGCAAGAGTGTATGTTTCCTCCTATCAGACTGATATAGATGCAGATGATGTTCGGAGAGTGCTGAAAAAGGCCTCCGGTTTTATCAGGAAGAATCTTGCAGGAAAACTTGATATGAGGATAGTACCAGCACTGAGGTTCCAGTGGGACAACTCTGTTAAAGAAGGCGAAGAGATTCTCTCTGCCCTCCGCAAACTGAACGCAGAGGAAAGCTGACAGGTGTTGCAGCCCGGTTCGGCATCCGGCGGCGTTTACCTGCTGGATAAAGCTGCAGGGATTACCTCCAGGAAAGCGGCGGGAGCCGTTGCGGGGGCTAACGGTTTCAGGAAGTACGGGCACTGCGGAACCCTTGATCCAGACGCAACAGGGCTGCTTGTTGTGATTCTGGGTAAGGCTACAAGGCTTGCTTCATACATTTCCGGCAGCACAAAACGCTATTCTTTTGATCTGGTCACAGGAGTTTCCACCGATACACTTGATATGTCAGGCAGGGTGCTGGAACAAGTCGATTCTTCACATCTGTCCACTTCGGATGTTGTCAATGTTCTGGCAGATTTCACCGGTACATTTTCCCAGAAAGTTCCTGTTTTCAGTGCTGTAAGGGTCGGAGGAAACCGTGGGTACAAACTGGCCAGACAGGGTGAAACGCCTGATATGCCCGTGAGAGAAGTTACAGCAGGCAACTGGGAGCACGGCCTGCTTGAAAACGGCAGAATTACACTGGAAGTTACCGTGTCACAGGGTACGTATGTAAGGGCTCTGGCACGGGATATAGGAAAGGCTCTGGGGACCTTTGCAGTTGCAGACAGAATAAGAAGAACTGTGGCAGGCCTGTTCAGTGTTACAGAAGCGTCAAAAGACACCTGCAGTGAACAGGCCATGCTTTCCATGTCCGAAGCCATGAGGGGATATCCCGGTAAAGTTGTATCTGATTCTGTTGTGGAAGGCATCACCCACGGGAATCCTTTTCCATGGGAAGTTGTTGGTACT
>JAGGYZ010000021.1 GCA_021162285.1 Candidatus Fermentibacteraceae bacterium | reverse complement strand
GTTTCCAGAAGGCTTCAGGCGGCTTTCAGAGATCAGGACATTATCTCACGCTGGGGAGGAGAGGAGTTCCTGGTCCTTCTGCCTGAGACATCCCTCAGAGGAGCGTTAAAAGTTGCAGAGAAAACAAGAGCTCTCATGGCTGACACGCCTGTTCTGTGGAACAATAAATCTCTGAATATTACCCTGACATTCGGAATCTCAGAAGGGGGCAGTGTTCCCATTGATGAAGCCATTCAAATGGCGGACAAGGCTCTTTACAAAGGCAAGAGCAACGGTAGGAACCGGGTGGAATCCCAGTCATCCAGCACACTCAGGTAGACTTTTCAGAGGTTTTCGTAGTAATCAAAAGCATCAATAATATCGAGGTAGACACCGTCGAATCCAGCGTTTAGTATCCTGTCAAGATATGAATCACTGCTTCCAAATATTATTGCCTGCCACTCAGGGTACCAGTACCGCACTTTGTAGTTTCCGGCCCACTCCGGGTTTTCAGCTCCCAGCCACTCCGGTTTGTTGCTGTTCCAGCTGCTCTGCCAGTAGAACCGGTAGTCTTCCGCTTCTCCAATGCTCATGTAGCAGATTACCAGCCGGCTGCCGCCATTTTGTTTTGCTTTCAGCTGCTGCACTTCTGCTTCGGTGAACATTACTTCGTTGAAGCACAGGTCCATGATTATCACATCGTAGTTTGTGGCAGAGACGGCATCTATAAACTCCTGTTTTGTACCGTAGTTCTCTCCGTTTATCAGATACAGAAAGTTCTTTGCCTGCGATATGTCTGAAATATCATCGCTGTTTGCATTGTGCGGCTGTGCCGGGTAGTCAGGGATGTTGTCCAGGTCTCTGTGGTCGGCAGCAAATGAAATAAACTCGTTCTGTTGATTCTGGGAGTAGGAATCGTCCATTTTGCTGTGAGTGAAGCAGTAGTCTGTTGTAAGAACCTCCACGCCGTACTGTTCACAAACCAGACACAGGTCAAGCATGTGTTGGAGATCCTCTGCAGGGGTCGGCTGATCATCATCGCCATAGCCGTAGAAAAGACCCTCCCTGCCTGTGGCGTCAATTGAATTCAGATATGCTGACACAGGGGTTCCGTCACCCTCTCCTGTATCCGTCACAAGTTCCTGCCCGTTTTGCGGTACAATAATGAAGGAACCGTTAACACCTCTGGCGTAGTTCCCTATGTCTGTAACAAAGTCGCGCATTTCCTGTCTGTAATTGATGTTCCCCTCAGGTGGACCCTCCACATCACTGCCCGAGCACCCACCACAAATCAGAAAGGCCACAACGCAAATCGATACTGTGAGCTTGATAAAATACATCTGTTTCCCCTTTCAGTTAGAGCAAGATCAATCTAGCTGAGATCTCCATGCCGCCTGTGCTCAACCTTGCAAAATACACCCCGGGGGATGAGATTCTCCCGGAATCGGTTGTTTTATCCCACCACACCGTGTGTGTGCCTTTATTGAGATCACTTGAGACAAGTGTTTTAACCAGTCTTCCGCTGATATCATACAGTTTCAGAGTTGTAGCTCCGCTTACTCCTGTAACAAAACTGATGCTTACAGCCCCTGAAGACGGGTTGGGCAGAATCTCCATCGAACCTGGAGCAATCCGGGAATCTCCGCTGCCAGTGCCGAGAAATGGTCCAAGACTTCCGTCAATGTTGATGTTCTGAGCGTAGATACCGCTGCCGTTTCTGTCGTCGTTCCATGTGAAGTACGCACTTTGTGCGTTACCGGGGCAGATTTCCAGATCATCCTTTCCCCCGAGACTTGCCGCAGACAGAGTTGCAGGACCCCATATAACCGTTCCGCTGTAATCTGTTCTGATAGTTCTAACTGCTGTATCCAGGCTGCCGATAAGGTATCCAATGTATATGCCACCTGCCTGAGAGAGCGTTCTGACAAAAGAAATCTGATCACCGCCCAGCGGGATCAGCTCAAGCCCGCTGTCGGTCCAGAGTCGGTTTCCTGTGGGAGAAAACGACTGACCGTAGAGTCCGTACTGGTTCTGATTTCCATTTTCCTCTGTCCAGAAAACAAAAATCTGGTCTTCTCCGCACACAACAGACGGGCTCATGTGTAACCTGTCCGAGGAGTTTGTGGAAGCTTGTGCTCCGTTCATGGGGAAAAGCATGTTTCCACCTGAATCCATGTGCTGAACCCATACATTGAACACGGAAGTGCCCGGTGCATCGTACCATCCGTACACCGCTCCGCCGTCACCATCAGGAATGATTTCCGGATAGTTCCATGCAGTAACTGCCCCGGAGTTGTAGATCAGAATGTCTGTAACGCTCCACATTTCTGTTCCCGTGTGGTCAAACTTCTGTGTGTACAGGAAGGTGGTCTGATAGGGGTAGGTTCCAGTTGAACTCTTCCACAGAACAATTACGCTGTCTGCACCGGAAGAAACAACATCAGGCGATGAAAGATCTGCTGCAGCACTACTCCTGGTAATTCCGGATTCTCCCCAGAGTTTGTTCCCGTCAGGTGAAATTTTCTGAAAAACAAGAAAGAAATCCGCATCTGACTTGCCCCAGACAAACACACTGTTGCCGTCGGGGGTAACTGTTACCTTTGGCGCAGGTTCAAAGCCGGGTACTGTAGTGTCAGACAGACAGATACCATCATTGCCCCACACAAAAGTGCCGTCACTGCCTATCATGTAGGCGGAAACATCCAGATCACCGCCTGGATGTCTTACATCAGAAAAAACAAGAACAGCATTGTCATTTCCATCAACTGCCATATCATAGTCAACAAGCCAGCTCTGCTGAGGTTTATCGCTTATCAGCAGGCCATCTGCAGCAAACTGAAGCTCTCCCTGCGCATTCAGTCTCTGCAGGTACAGGCAGTACTGTCCGCTTCTGGAATCGAACCAGGAGATGAAACATCCGCCGTCGGAGGTGGCTGACACCTTCGGGAGAACTTGATCGCCGGTGAGATCACAGATCTGAAGATTTTGCAGTGAATCGGAACTCCACTGTGCAGAAGCGGAACCGGCTATGAACAGACTTAACAGTACAACCAGCAGCAAGACACTATTTTTCGTCATCGTTTTTTCTTCCCTCTTCAGTTTTTCTATTTTCCGGGTAGTTCTGTTTTAACTCCTGAAGAACTTCAAGTTGAGATACAAAATGTGTTTTGAGACCGGGATCAAACTTGCTGCCAAACAGTTTCTCCATCTCGTCTGTAACAAGATCGATGGCCCACGGTTTTTTGTATGCTCTGCTGGAATTCAGAGCATCAAATACATCGGCAATTGATGTAATTCTGGCCATAAATGGGATTTCATTACCTTTGAGCCCCCTGGGATATCCTGTTCCGGCCCCGGTTTCATGATGACACAGAGCGATATCTTTTGCCATCTCGTCGAAGGGGGATTCACAGTTACGAAGAACTTCCGCTCCTATGCTGCAGTGGTTTTCCATGATTTTTCGTTCTTCAGGAGAGAGGGAAGCGGGCTTTTTCAGTATTACATCGCTTATTCCGGTTTTTCCAACATCATGAAGCATTGCCGCCATACGAAGAACATCTCTGTTATGAATTCTCTCAGCTTCTTCCACTCTGTTTGCCTTTGCCCAGGAGTCGTATATGGCAACTGAGTAGCTGCCAACTCTGTTTACAT
>JAGGYZ010000151.1 GCA_021162285.1 Candidatus Fermentibacteraceae bacterium | reverse complement strand
TCTAAATAGTGACAATCAGCAAGCATATGAGAGTATTATGTATGCGTATGAGAACATGACCGATCAAATAAGTTCAGAGGATTGCGCAAACATCGAACTTAACATATCCGGTATTGCGGGAGACGCTGGGAAACTAGATGAGAGTATTGAGCATGCCAAACTCGCATATACTCACTATAAGGCCAATTGCGACTTTTGTGGTATGGTTGCAACATTGGTAAATATCTCCACAATTGAGAGACTCAACGGGAACAGACAGACTGCGAATGATGTTATAAAAGAAGCATTGAAAGATGTGAATAGATGCAAAGTTGCATCACTGAGATTGATAATGAGAACAATTTATGGTAAGGTTCTATCTGAAACCTCGTGCTGGGAGGAAGCTCTAAAATACCACTTAAGTCTACTTGAGGAATTCGATTTTCGTGATGTCGGAGAGAAAGAGCAGGGAGTTCTACATACTGAGATTGGGCATGACTACTCATCTCTTAATTCTTTGGAAAAAGCCATTAACCACTATTCCAAAGCAAGAAGGCATTTCGAAGAGTCAGATAGCAAGATTGAGTTGGGATTAATATACGCTACACTTGCAGACACTCTTCGCGAAACCGGCGAGATGGAGACAGCTTGCGAGTATCTAGAACTAGCATTCCCATTAGTGCAAAAGTATGGATCTGAAATCCAAAGGCTATCCATGTTGATCACGTACTCTGAGGTTAACTTAGTTGCGAAAAGAATACAGACAAGAATACTGCTCGAGAAAGCTATTGATGATTTCTCAGACGCCAGAAATAGGATAATGTATGGATATTTACATGGACTGCTTGGGGTACTTAATCTTCTTGAGAAGAAGTTTGATCAGGCGATTATACAGTTCGCAGCAGAGAAATCTGAGTATGACGGACTCAAGTATATCGTAGGATGTCTAGTAGCCAGTGCTAATCTTGTGATAGCAGAATGCTTGGAGTCCGGCAAGTTGCATCTAATGTCCAGACTGCTAGTATTATCAAAGCAGCTGTCTGAAATGGGCTATTTCTCCCATGCAAATGAAATAGATGTTGCATATTTAAGTCTTGCATCTTGCTCATCAGAACTTGAAACAGGAAAGCATGATATTCTATCATTCCTAGATCACAAACTTGACACTATAGGCTCCGAGTCAGATGATCCACTCTACCAAAGACTATCTGGTGATTTTAATATTCGGTTACGTGAAATCAGGATGAGGATAACTTCGGGGGAGATAAGAATGGAGTGCCCTGTGATTGCATTCTCACGCCTCGGCGAATTTGAACTCAGGCGAAGAATGTAGCCATATTGTACATCAGAACTAACTAGAAACTCCTGAAAGAGAATGGGATGGGGCTTGAGTAAGCAACTATACATCGTTGCCTGAAGTGTAGAAAATAGTGATCCTTTTTCAAAAGGATCTTCCTGCTACATCTTAAGATAGATCGAATGCATATATCATTTAGCAAAAAGCTACTAGATAAAACTCAATTAGCTAAACTATGAGGCGCCAAAGCTAATTCTGGAACTTTTAGCAGAAGTTCCAAAAGCGTCCACTACGGGGTGCCAAAGCGAGTCTTCGAACTTTCTGAATTAGTTCGAAAAGTATCCACTACTGAGTATCGGATTTCTCTAAATACAGACTGATTGACATCTCCCTAAGAAGCTATGATCCTTGAGTATACTGGAGGTGTTATGTTATGAAGATCTTATCATTATCAGCACTCCTTGTCTTCTCCCAGATTACATTCGCGGATTCGGCTACGCAGACCGACTGGTCCGGCGGAGGCGGTGTCTGGGAACCTGTCGCTGAATGGAGTAACCTCTTCCACTCCTCAGAGGATGCTGTGTGTGTCGATCCTGGATGGATTACGCTGGGGCTGGAGACGCTCATCGCCGAGCATACCCTTGAGAGCGATATCGATGCAGCCTATTCTGTTTACGCAGAAGACGTGGATGGAGACGGGGACATGGATGTCCTGAGGGCTGCAAATGGGAGCGATCCCGTCACTTGGTGGGAGAATGTGGATGGGATCGGGACCAGCTGGATAGAACACGTAGTGGATTGTTCTTTCTCCGGAGCCATCTCAGTTTATGCGGATGACGTGGACGGGGACAGCGATATAGATATTCTGGTGGCTGAATACGTAGACGATAACATATCCTGGTGTGAGAACACGGATGGGACGGGAACCAGCTGGATTGAGCATGAAGTGGATGATTCTTTTGGTGCCATATCCATCTATGCGAAAGATGTGGACGGGGATGGCGATATCGATGTTCTTGGGGCTGCCTTTGAAAATGACAACATCACCTGGTGTGAGAATGCGAACGGGATCGGGACCAGCTGGATCAAGCACACCGTGGATAGTACTTTCTATGGAGCCAGGTCCGTCTTCGCTGAAGATGTTGATGGGGATGGCGATATCGATGTTCTTGGGGCTGCATATGAAAAAGACGCCGTCACCTGGTGGGAGAATGCGAACGGGATCGGAACCAACTGGATCGAGCACACCGTGGATGGCAATTTCGATGGTGCCCAAACCGTCTACGCGGAAGACGTGGACGGCGACGGGGACATGGATGTTCTGGGTGCTGCATTCTGGGCATATGACATCACCTGGTGGGAGAATGCGAACGGGATCGGGTCCAGCTGGATCGAGCACACCGTGGATGGAAGTTTCCGTGCCCCATCCGTCTACGCCGAAGACGTGGACGGGGATGGCGACACGGATGTTCTGGGGGCTGGCCAATACCTCTGGGGCTGCATCACTTGGTGGGAGAACGCGGACTGGATAGGGACCGACTGGATTGAGCACACCGTGGATGGCGATCTCAATAATGCCCAATCCGTCTACGCGGTAGATATAGACGGGGATGGGAATATGGATATCCTGGGAGCTGACTATGCTTTTCCAGGTTCAATCACCTGGTGGGACCCGTGGGGTGGGTATTGCTCGGCAGGTCAATTAGAATCCAGCGTTCTGGACACGCAGTCCGATCTGCCAGGATGGGATTCCCTTTCGTGGAATGCCGACACCCCAGCGGGGACATCTGTCGCTATCCAGGTTCGGGCCTCGGATGATTACACGAGCATGGGTGCATGGTCAGACACTCTGACTAATCCCGGATCTCTTTCCGGAATTCTTGATCCGGGAGACAGCTACTTCCAGTACCGCGCTATCTTGATTACCTCCAATCCAGATGCATCACCAGTGTTTGGGGACGTGACGGTATCCTGGTGGTCTGCCGGAGTATCGGAGACTTCTGAGCCGGTTCCACAGGGCTTCGCACTACTGCGGGTGATACCCAATCCTTCCTGGGTTCCATCGATCAGTTTTATACTCCCGGAACCATCTACGGTGAGTCTGGTCGTGCACGACCTGACCGGACGTATGATCCGGGAGCAGGAGCTAGATGGACTTGCTGTCGGTCTCCATGCGGTGGAGCTTGGGATCCTGCCATCTGGCGTCTATTTCTGCAGGATGACCTCGGGCGATTTCTCTGCAACGGAACGCTTCGTTGTTGTAGAATAGCCGCACAAGTTCCAAAGGCATCCACTACGGGGTGCCAGAATTACATTTACGAACCAGCTGAATACTCTATGGAAAGGATATCTACCAACTGTTCTACTTCTCAATGGCATCTCTTTCTTCAGGCAACGCTCCTGTTGGTGTGACTGAAATAGTGCTCTGATTCACGCCGCATCAGCTTTTCCCAACTCAGCAAGGTTCTTGGCCCACGTGAGAAATCCGTTCCAACTTGAAAACATTAGGGGTGCCAAGTAAAACAACTTCTACTGAGCTGTAGAACTCCTTCTACAAATTGTTCGATAAGTGTAAACTACTGGTTGCCAATTACAAAATCTTCTGCAGTGAGTAGAACTTTCCCGTAGTTATGAAATTATAAATGAGAGAAGTAGGAATATCTCTCTTGCAGTGCTCATGAAAGCAAACTATACTTAAATTAATAATTGATTCCTTGCAGTATTACTTAGGAGGTTCATATGCGCTCTGCGGTAGTTTCAGTATTGTATTTTTCTCTTGCTTTTTCTGGTACTGCAACACAGACCGACTGGTCCGGTGGTGGAGGTGTACAAGGACCAGTTTCGAACTGGGGCGATATCTTCTGGGACGCAAATGCAAATGTTGTCTACAATTCTGGAAAACTACAGCTTAATGGTCCCATGCTTCCAGAAATGCACATTATTGATGATTATTTCGACGGAGCAGTATCTGTTTATTCCACGGATGTGGACGGAGACGGAGATTATGATGTTCTAGGGGCTGCCTTCAACGGTGACGATATCAGATGGTGGGAGAACATAAACGGAGCAGGAACAAGTTGGGTAGAACATAACGTAGATGGAAACTTTGATGGAGCTATGTCCGTTTACTCCAGTGATGTAGATGGCGACGGAGATGCTGATGTTCTGGGGGCAGCCTGGTATGCTTCCGACATCACCTGGTGGGAAAATTCTGATGGTACTGGAACAGCCTGGACAGAGCATAACATTGATGGGAACTTTAATTTCCCTTGCTCCATTCACTCCACCGATGTGGACGGTGATGGAGATAGCGATGTTCTGGGAGCCTCAGAATTAGGCTGCATTACCTGGTGGGAAAATTCTGATGGTACTGGAACAACCTGGGCAGAACATACCGTAGATGGAAACTTTGATGGAGCTATGTCCGTTTACTCCACTGATGTAGATAGTGATGGAGATGTTGATGTTCTGGGAGCAGGAGATTACGCTATCACATGGTGGGAGAACACTGATGGTACAGGAACGGCTTGGACGGAGCATGCCATTGATGGGAACTTTAATTGTGCTTGCTCTGTGTACTCAAGCGATGTAGATGGTGACGGAGATGCTGATGTTCTGGGAGCGGCGGTGTTAGCTTCCGCTATCAAATGGTGGGAGAATACTGATGGTATTGGAACAACATGGATAGAACATTCAGTGAGTGGAAACTTTAGTGGAGCACGTTCTGTTTATTCCACCGATCTGGACGGTGATGGAGATGCTGATGTTTTGGGAGCTGCCGAATATGCAAATGATATCACTTGGTGGGAAAACGAAAATGGTACAGGAACAAGCTGGTTAGAGCATACAGTTTATGCGTACTTTAATGGTGCTAAGTCTGTGTATGCTGCTGATATAGATGGTGATGGTTGTACTGATATTCTTGGAGCTTCATTACATTATGATGACATCGCCTGGTGGGATGTTACCCAACTATCCTCTCTAGGAGCCCTTGAATCCTCCATTCTTGATGCAGGTGATGTTGGAGAATGGAATATCTTTCTCTCCAGTTCACAGGAACCAGCAGGTACATCGGTCAATTTCCAATTCAGGAGTTCCGATGATTCATCTAATATGGGAGCTTGGTCAGATACAGTGTTTTCTCCAGAGACTCCTTTGGAAGGAATTCTTACTGATTCCACAAGGTATTTACAGTACAAGGTTATCCTGGAAACGTCTGAGCCCGGAGTTTCCCCTGAGCTTGCTGAAGTTGCTTTCGTCTTCACCCATGTTGCCATAGTGGAGAATGAATTTGGTGAAGTCCATTCATGGTCATTGCACGCTTCTGAGAATCCCTCTCACGGGTTCTTTTCAGCTTTAGTATCTGTACAGGAAACTGGATTAGTTGAACTTTCTCTGTATGATGTTTCCGGCAGAGTAATTGCGGAAACTTCACAGGAGTTGCTTACAGGCACTCATTCCGTGAATTTTACTGGACTTGCTGAGGGTGTTTACTTCTGCACCATGCGTGCTGGAGAGTTTTCTGTAAGAGAAAGAATTGTTGTTCTTGATTAGCCCCTCGAGCTTAGGATAATACTCTAGATGCAATTCTATTCAACACAACCTCGGTTCGATAAGTGTTCACTACTGGGTAGCAAAAGAAATTATCGAACTTTGACCAAAAGTTCCGAAAGTCTAACGGAAGAGCGATCAACATATTATCACTGCTATTGACCTGCGCTTATCTTCATAGAATAGTGACCAGGGGCCAAATGGTTAGGGTGGTAATTATGATTTCGCGTACAATGCTTTTCTGTGTACTGATTCTTGTCTCAACTATTTATGGATCGACATCTGATGGAGATTTTCTGATTCGGGCAGAAGTCTGGCATTATGCAACTCCGCCGCTACCTCCAGATATTCTTTCCTACGATGATGGTAGCCCTTCCTGGATTACCTGGGCAGGAACATACAGGGCAGTATGGTTCGGTCTCTCAGACTTTTATACTTCACCCTATCCCTACAATACTCAACTTTTCAGTTCGGAAATGTGGTTCTACCATCTCTCTGAATTTCCTTGGGATACAAGTGAGTATTCAAGCGAACTGTGGTCGGGAGATGAGGGCTGCCCGATCGGTGAAATCGCTTCAGTAAGCGGTATTGCACAGCAGTATAGCGCATCCACTTGCCAGTTTAGTGAACATCCCTATGTGCCCGAAGTATTTTGGATAATTCTCAATACTGAGCAGTCTGCAGGCGGATGGCCTTCCAGCATTTCTGACGGTACACAACCTTTTTCTGGAACTGATCACTCCTATTTCTCCAATGACTTCATTATATGGGAACCATGGACTATTCAGGGGAGTACATGCTATCCCATGAAACTTGAGTCACAGTCATGGGGGGCTTTGAAGAATCTGTTCAACTAATGCTTTTTAGAAGAACACATCAGGCATAACCATTCCACCGGATTCTGGAAATTAGTTCCAAAACATCCACTACGAGGTGCCAAACTGATCGTATGCACTCAGAACTGCCACTTCTTGTTCGCAACTACAATTCTGGAAAAGGGATAGGCGAATACAGGCTGGACACCGCCACGGTTCACCGTGCGACTAAAGTCACCTAAAGAACCTCGCCGGACACGAGCCATCATTCAGTAAGCTTAAACACTTCATCATTCCGGGACTCGACATCCTGATTGCTCATGTACTCTTCCAACACATCATCCGTCACATTACCGCTGGAGGCGATGAAATATCCTCGTGCCTGAAATATCCAGTAGGATAGTGGTGTATGCGCACCAACGCATTCAGACACTATTTCTTTTAAAGGGGGATTCACTGTGAAATTCAGAATGTTAATTCACGTTTCAGCAACATTGCTTCTGCTCATTGCTCCAATGGCCGAGGGCAGGCTTTTTGCCGGTCTTGAAGGAGGAGCTCCTGCAACCCAGTCCTCAGACCTCACCGGCTTCCCCGCGGTGACCTGGACAGCAGGCTACAACTTCGATGTAAGCGGCGCTGCAGCAACTCCGACAGATACCCTCTACCTTTGCAATGGTGCATTCAATACCGACCTCTACAAAGCTACTCTAAACACGGTTCCGGTGTTTGTCACGGCGATAAGTGAAGACATGACGAGTCTTGCCTATGGAAGGGATACTCTGTGGGGGTTCTCCAACTACGCCTCCACCAAAGGTATCTACTCCATAGACACAGAGACAGGTGCTGCGACACTGAAAATTGATACCTACACCGGAACAGGCTTCAGGTTCTTCGCTCTGGGCTACAATCAGACCGACGATATGCTTTACGGTTACACAGAGTACGGAACAGCTGGCCTTTACTCTATCAACATAGACACCGGTGAAATGCTGAAGATCGCAGACCCGATACCTGCTTCAAACAGTCAGGGAAGAGGTATGGCAATAGGAGACAATGTGGTTTACATCACCGCCACAAGAGGAGATGACGGAGTTCCATACTATGCCTATAACCTGGCACAGGGAACCGGTGGTACCTGGGAAGAATTCACCAATCCCTACCCTGCCTACCATTCAACAGGAGGTGCAGCCTGGCTAACTGAAACACAGGGAGTCGAACACACCGCAGATTACCCTCTGCAGTTCTGTATCTCTTCAAACCCGGTGCACGGACAGGCAGTTTTCAGCTTCCAGCTGCCTGCTGCAGCTAATACCAGCATTGAAGTCTACGACACTTCCGGCAGAATACAGGCAACGGTTTTCAGTTCCACCCTGCAGTCCGGATCAGGTGAGGTTCTCTGGAATCCCAACCTTCCATCAGGTGTTTACATTGCTGTTCTTCGGTCATGCGGGCTTACTGCATCTGCAAGACTTATTCTTATCTGATAAAGAAAGAGGAGGAGCAGGCAGCCTGCTCCTCCTCACACATCCAGTGCAAAAACCTACTTCGGAATTGAACACAGAAATACCAGAGGTTCATCCCCGGTGTTTTCAAAACCGTGCTCCTCGTTGGGAGCCACAAAAACCACGCTTCCGGCTTCAAGCTCGTTGAATCCGCCATGCTTCAAAACCTGTCCCCTGCCAGAAAGCACATATATCTCATGCTCCCAGTTGTGGGTGTGGTAGGGAGTATATCCTCCGGGTTCAACTATGAACTGTCTCATGATGAAATTGGGAGCGCCATCCGCTTCTGAAACAAGCACCCTTTTGGCAACATCCTTTGCTCCATCCATATCCACAGCCTGAGCTTTGATATCGGAATACCTGCGAACTATCATCTGAACACTCCTCTACTCTACCTCGCAGTGTGTAAGAACATCAACTGCAAACACTGGAAGGGTTTCCTCAATATGCTTTGCCACAGCACACTGCTCTGCAGAGCGGATAAGCGGTGCGTGGTACTTCTGAGGGAATGCATCCGGAACAATGACGTTGATAATCACCCTGCCAATAAGTCTTTTATCCGGATCTATATCATTGGTCATAGTAAGGTATATTCCCTCTGTCGACAACCCCCGATTCTGACAGAACGCCAGTACATATATACCGGCACAGGTTGCCATGGAAGCAAGAAAAAGGGTGAATGGCTCAGGTGCGGAACCTTCTCCTCCACCCTGCACAGCCTGGTCTGTTTCTATTGTAAAACCGTTGATCAGAGCATCTACTCTTTTCCCGCCGGGAAAAACTACTTTCACATCCATCAAAATATTTCTCCTGAATTAGGGTTCAGTTATTCAACAAACAAAGCCGCTCCGTATGAGCGAGCTGCTCTCGGAATATGCTACATTACCCTCCATCCGAAGAAAGCCACAACCAGCACAAGAATCGCAACGGCACCTATAACAGAAAGTGTTCTTTTCTTCTTAACATCTGACTGAAATTCATCGGGGAACTCCGACATAGGAATTTTACCGCAGTTGGGACACTGGTAAGACGCGGTAGAGTTTGCAACGAGCACTCCCACCAGTCCGGCATATCTGCCTGCATTGCTTATGCCTGACTTGATTACATACTGTTCATGACACCTGGGACACATCTGCTGCATTTTCAAATCTCCTCTGATTAGTTACCGGCAAAAATACAAAGGGGTGGCTGAAAAGGCCACCCCTTCATTCCGCAGTACAATTCTAAATGGTTATAACAACCGTAGATGTACCACTGACAGCGCCTTCAATGGTCTCTCCAATCAGGAAGTCTTCAACAGTATCGGCCACTTCTTCAATTTCCACAGTGTCTTGTGTGATTCTTATCCGGGTTATTATTCCCGAACTGTTTACTGTGATCTCAAAAGTAATGGATCCCTCAGCAAGAACATCACTGTTTTCGTTCAGCTCATTCAGCAGATCAATAATAACCGACCTGAACTGAGAAGGTCTTGCACCCAGATAGCCACTGATACTCACCAGAGAAGCAGTGAATACCGGGGAATGCTCGTATGCGGTTTCCATGTCAAAGCACTCTTCAGCGGCCAGAGCATCTGAAGCATTGCTGCCAGCAAAACCGCCGCCTGTACCTGTTGCAGAAGTGACAGCTGACCTGTACATCGTTTGCGATGTCGGTGCAGGGGAACCGAAAATACCCGTGTAGCTGACGCCTTCAGGCATATTGACCGGTATACCAATCGTTTCAGGACTGCTGCCGTCTGCTCTCACATAGCTATCCACAGCAACAAAAGCCGTCTGTTCACACAGAACGCTGTAGTCAAGAGACACACCTATTATCTGTTCAATGAGCCCATCAGAGGGTTTGCCCCTGAAACCGGAGTCCAGTACAAGACCGTTCAGGTGATGTATTTTCCGTCTTGCCCACAGTCTGTCCGCAGCTTCAGTGCCTCCCTGGGAAACGAGCCTCACATTCATCGTTCTTTCCCAGTTTCTTCCATTCAGAGTACCTGATATGGTAATCTCATCTCTGCCTGGTTCCCTGTAACGGCCGGTAACAACAAGTGGCTCGCCGTCGTAAAGATCGCGGATCTCTCTGGGATACACTTCTGTTACATCCAGATTGCCCCAGTCTATTTCTATGTCAACCAGGTATGGGTTGTTTATCTTGTTGTAAATATCTTCCACAGCACTCTTCGGATCCTGATCAAGCCCTATGTAGGTGGCGTAGCCTCTACCCTCTTCAGCCAGGCCTTCGATGAGGTACCTGTTTGTACTTGAGCCAACACCAATACTGAAAAGCCTTGTGTGCTCGCCCAGAGTTGTTCTGAGTTCAGACAGTATCTCGGCTTCATTACCGATGTATCCGTCTGTAAGGAAGATGATGTAGCGCATTCTTTCCTGGTCTTCCGGATAGCCCACGCAGGCTCTTACACCCTCAATCATCATGGTTCCCCCCATACCGGACATGGAGTTAATGTAGTTTATTCCTCTGGTTACATTGGCTGAAGTATTCTTCAACGGCACACTGCTCATGGAACTTGCAGTTTCACTGAACTTCATTATCTGGAATGAGTCCTGGGGGTTCATCCCCTGAACAAACTGTCTCACGGTTTCTTTGGCAACTTCCATTGGCTGACCGCTCATGGAACCTGAATTGTCCACCACAAAAAATATCTCTTTAGGGGCGATGTCGCCTGAATCTACCTCGGCATCCGGTTCAAGCATCAGCATGAAATGTCCGCCAAGATCTCCATTGTGGGAGATAACACCGGAACCTATATCGTCTCCGGCAGTTCTGTAGGTAAACACGAAATCTCTGTTGGGTATCTCGTGCTCACGGCTGAGCTGAACAAACAGCTTGTCATCATTCCTGATCTGAGTGCTTACGGCGTGGTTCATCGACTCAAACTCACGAATTGGCAAACCGGGATCAAGGGTCAGTGAAAGCTGGATGTCATATCCGCTTCTTGTACCTTCCGGAACGATTTCCGGTGTTATTCTGTCTGCGTCTGAAACCCCGCCAGGGTTAAACCTGGGACCTACAACCATAGGGAAAACAACTTCCCATGTTCCGTCATTGTAACCTACAGGAGCAGCATATGTTATCTCTATGATGATGTTGTCTCCCGGAAGAATGTTACCCACTGTCTGGGTAAAGATGTTGGGTCTTTCCTGCTCCAGCAGAGCAGCAGTTCTGCCCTGACTGATGGCTTCCTGGTAAATCCTTTGAGCTTCCCCTCTTTCCTTTATCTCGCCTTCAATTGTTCTGTCACCGATCTCCATATCCATACTGTACACTGCACCGCTCTCGGGAAGCGGAAAAACATAAACGGCCTCAATGGGATGTGAATACGGATTGCCGTACTCCTGCCTTACTGTAACAAGCTGTATTGACCCGTCAACAGTAATTACAGCTTCCGTATTCTCCAGAGGCAGATCGGAAACCACACCGTCGTCATCCATAACAATCATTCTAGAGTAATCATCCGGAGGTATTACCATCAGAAGTGCACTCAAACCAATTACCGCGCCTATCATTTCCTTCTCCTTTCAAGAGTTACACCAGTTACGATGATGTTACCCCGGCGGCAGTGATATATTCCAATGAACCAGAAAGGATGTTTCATGGTAACTGTAAACGGTGACAAACTCCATTGGCATGAGGGAATGACAGTTGATGATATCCTTAAAATGAAGAACTACAAATTCAAAATGCTGGTAACAAAAATAAACGGCACACTGGTAAAACGGGCGGACTACGCCACAACAACCGTTCCAGACATGGCGGATATCAAAGTGATCCACCTTATCTCCGGCGGTTAGAATTGCCTTCAACAAAATCCTCCAGATTGCTTCTTCTTGTAACGGCTGCAATCTGGGGGTTTGCCTTTGTCGCCCAGAGGGCAGGAATGACCCATCTCGGGCCAATGGCTTTCAACACCATCCGGTTTGGTATGGGCGCGCTTGTTCTTTTTCCAGTGTTCAAAAAGTATATAAGCCGCAGTTACCTTTCTCAGGCGGTTCTTGCAGGATCGATCCTGTTTGCAGGGGCATCTCTCCAGCAGTGGGGAGTTGTATACACCACAGCAGGCAAAGCAGGTTTCATCACCGGTCTTTACATTGTTTTTGTCCCCGTTCTCGGTCTCGTTACCGGTCACCGCGAGGGAAAAACACTCTGGGCAGGCATAGTTCTTTCACTGGCAGGTCTTTGGCTGCTGAGTTTCTCACAGGGTTTCAAATCGGTTAACCCCGGGGATCTGCTGGTTCTTGGCGGTGCAGTAATGTGGGCCATTCATGTAAGGCTCATAGGCCGGTACGCAGGCAGATACCACCCCGGCGGTTTCGCTGTGGTTCAGTTCACCACTGTAACAGTCCTCAGCGCTGCAACAACTCTGTTTGTGAAAGAGTCGTGGAGCGGAATTCCAGCAGCATGGCTTCCCCTTGCCTACAGTGGAGTTCTCTCTGTGGGAATAGCCTTCACAATACAGATATTCGCTCAGAAAAATGTCAGGCCGGCACCGGCTGCAATAATCATGAGTCTGGAAGCTGTGTTCGCCGCCATAGGCGGGAGCATCGTTCTTAAGGAAAGCCTTACTGCAACAGAGCTTTCAGGCGCCGCGCTGATGTTTGCAGGAATGATAGTAGCCCAGATACCTGCCAGACACAGATGAAACTCTGAACATCCGGGAAACGAAAGGAAAGAATAGTGTTTATCATGCTGCTTGTTACACTGTCTGCCGTACCGATTACAAACACAATTGATGTTTTTTACAAACAGATGCCACCGTCACTGCAGACTCTCGCAGAAGTCGATTCTGTTCTTGCGGAGTTTGCTGATGAATACACTGTTAGATACCACGTAATAACTGACTCCGCGTCAGAAGAAGTTATTCAGAGATACAACCTGCCGGAAACCCACTTTCCTTTCGCAGTTGTAGTGAATGGAAAGTACACCGCCACCATAGGGGATGAACTGATCTACTTCGTTCACTTCCCCCTTTTTATGGAGGGCATAGGCAGACACGAAGGCAACTGGTCAATGGAGACACTGAAACAGGTTCTTGAAGACAACTCCCTGCTGAATGAAGAAAATGCACTTCCTGTGCTGGATGAATCTGATGAAACATCCGATTGCCAGGGGGAGGAATGACCTGACCGTGCGACTCAGTTAAAGCTGTTTTTGACTCTGTAAACGACACAACAGTAAGAGTAATTACGCTACAACGATACCTTCTGTTTTTATCTGTCGTACGAGAGGATCTTCTTCAACAAAACTGTCGTAGTTAAACGGCAGCGGCTCCAGCCGCACATCAACAGTTGCTGCAAGCTCGGTGAGTCTTATCCTCTCATTAAAACGGTCATTTCCAATCTGTGGCGAAACAACAGCGATATCAATATCACTCCATTCATCAGCCGAACCGTTTGCATAGGAACCGAAAATGTATGCCTTTACTACTATAAAACCTGCCCTGCGAAGCTTGCTTAAAAACAGCTGTACATTCTCCAAAACTACAGCTTCAATTTCAACCATTTGAATATCTCCTCTATCTGTACCAGCTCCTGCCGTGTAAACTGAGGTGTACACTTTTTCCTGAATTCCCTGTTGTAGTCCGGGTATCTGGATTCCAGATTGAAGGCCGTGATTCTTATCAGCACCTGCTTCTGTTCGTTTGTTACTTCTATACCCGCTTCCAGTGCCAGTCTGAGCAGGTTATGCAATCGTGGAGCCTGCTGGTCAACCTTCCGGACATGTATTGCTTTTAATACCTTTTCAACGGCAAGATGTCCAAAGAAAAGAGCATAGGAATAGTCTCCTTTTTCAAAAAGATGTCGGGCAACATCAAGAGCCTGCTCACCTTCCGAAAGCCAATAATCCACTATTCTTTCATTATCCATAAAGCACCTCGCTAGTCCCCGGTACAACTGCACTATAGCAAAATAACAAGCTTCACAGCAAGACCATTTCCGGAAGATCCAACCTCGTAAACCCGCATTTGTCCGGAAAGCAGGCTCAGTAAACCATCTGATTCCGCTGTATCTCTCTTCTTCCTCTGTCAAACAACCGGGCAACAACTTCCGAACGAACAGGTATTTCTGTTCTGATAGTGTCTTCCTGCAGCGGAGTGTACATTTCAAGCCTGCAGATGTTGTCAATAGTATCTCGCAAAGAGTACCCTGATGTTTCCAGAAGTCCGGCAAATTCTTCAGGAAAGATATCGATGGGCACCGAGCCCCAGGCATCACGATACACAAGCTCGCAGTTGCGGTATTCAAGACTTTCCGTTTCAGTTCTGATAACAAAAAAAGT
>JAGGYZ010000035.1 GCA_021162285.1 Candidatus Fermentibacteraceae bacterium | reverse complement strand
TCTTTACACAGCCTTTACATCGTACACAGGGTTTCGCGTAAATTCCGGCGAGTACAAAGTTATGGGTCTGGCTCCGTATGGAAAGCCACGATTTGTCCAGACAATTCTCGATAACATTGTGGATTTGAAACCGGATGGAAGCTTCAGGCTTAACATGAAGTATTTCAACTACTGTCAGGGTTTAACAATGACTTCAGGAAAGTTTCACGATCTGTTTGGAGGTCCTCCCAGAAAGCCGGAAAGTAGCCTGACACAGCGGGATATGGATCTTGCGGCGTCGGTACAGGCTGTGGCGGAAGAGGTGATTCTTAGGACCGGAAGGCATGTCCGGAAACAGACAGGCAGGGAAAAACTTGTGCTTGCCGGAGGCGTGGCTCTTAACTGTGTTGCCAACGGTAAACTGCTCAGGGAGAGGGTTTTTGAAGACATCTGGATACAGCCTGCCGCAGGCGACGCAGGCGGTGCTCTGGGAGCAGCTCTTTTTGTATGGCATCAGGTTCTCGACGGGAAGAGGGAAGTTGATGAGGTCAGCGACCTGCAGAAGGGATCATATCTGGGCCCTTCCTGGACAGACACAGAGATTAAGGAGTATCTGGAAGCAGGCAGTTTTCCTTATGTAGAGATGGATGAAGTCTTATTGGTTGATTCTGTAGTTGAATCGATTGATACAGGCAAAGTGGTCGGGTTGTTCAACGGTAGAATGGAATTTGGACCACGAGCTCTTGGTAACCGCTCGATTGTTGGTGACCCCAGGTCCACTGCAATGCAGTCTATAATGAATCTTAAAATAAAGAACAGAGAATCGTTCAGGCCTTTTGCTCCCTCTGTTCTGCTTGAGGATACTGAAGAGTACTTCGATCTTCAGGCTGCAAGTCCCTACATGCTGCTGGTTGCACAGGTGCAGCAGAACAGGTGCAAACAGATGACCGAAGAGCAGCAGAAGCTTTTCGGTATTGAAAAGATAAATGTACCAAGGTCTGATATCCCGGCAGTTACCCACATAGACTATTCCGCAAGGGTGCAGACTGTAGACGGCATATACAACCCCAGATACTACAGCCTGCTGAAATCCTTCAAGGAGAAAACCGGGTACGGTGTGCTGATAAACACAAGCTTCAATGTTCGCGGAGAACCCATTGTGTGTTCACCACAGGATGCGTACCTGTGTTTCATGAGAACGGAAATGGATGTCCTGGTGCTTGGAAACATGCTTCTGAAGAAGCAGGATCAGCCTCCTCTTGTTGAAGACGGGAACTGGCGGGAGATCTATGAACTTGACTGAAACCGCAGTTGCGGTAAAAACCACAGGTCAGCTCCGGAAGTACGGGCTGATTATGAGTTCTGCCTTTGGCGTTATTACCGTTCTTCTTGTTTTAAGGGGAAGGGCAGCGTGGGTGTACACAGCAGTTCCATCCGCTGTGTTTCTGATTTTTGCTCTCGCTTTTCCGAAAGCCCTTTCACCTGTAGAGAAGTACTGGATGAAACTGGCATCGGTTATGGGTTTCGTAATGACTAATGTTCTTCTGGTTCTTGTTTATATATTTGCGATTGTGCCCACAGGGCTGATTCTTCGCTTGTTAGGGAAGAACTCTGTGCGCAGAGGATTTCAGCGGAATCTGAATTCCTACTGGATAGATGTTGATCCCGACGGTCCTTCAAGCAGACCGGACAAACCTTACTGAGACTGGGCAGGTGTTATAGTGGGACGTATCAGGGAAGTTGTGGATTTTCTGAAGGTAAGAAAAAAATGGTGGTTGACTCCTATTGTTGTGGTTCTTCTTCTGCTGAGTCTGGTTCTTGTTCTTACACAGGGATCTGTTCTTGCACCGTTTATATACGCTATTTTCTAGGAAGGTATAAGTTTCCTGCGTGAAGAAGCGACCATCTGTGTCAACTCTGTGTTGATGCAGCAGTAGAGAGGGGAACCGTGGACTTTCTTCCTATAAGGTTTACACTGAAGTTCGTTGAGTTGTTTGTAACAGGATTGTTCATGGTGAGCCCGGTCCTTGTGTTCCTGGCAGGTATTCTGTTTCTTATTGCGAAGATCACATGCAACATCGAAAAATGGCAGAGTTATTCAAAGTCTTTGTACTTTACCTTCATCACGGCACTTACCGTAGGGTATGGCAAAACAGTGCCTGGAAGCAAGTGGGGAAAACTGCTGTCGGTTCTGTCTGCATTCGTAGGTGTCGTGCTTACAGGTGTTATTGTTTCCGTTGCCCTTAACTCCGTGATGATCTCCTGGCAGGCTACTCATGATACACCCATGGAAACATCCATCGAATCGGAGTTGCAGAGCGTGGAAAGCACAGCCTTTCATTCAGAGGATAAACTCACCGGAGCTGACGATACAACTGAGGTTACAGGGGCAGACAGTCTCAGCAACTGAATTACAGACAATAAGTACGTATTTACGCACCGGGAACACCGATTCCCGGTTTTACAGTTTGAACTGTCGGAACCGGGTTCAGGTACTCCAGCTGGTTTGAATACAGCACTGTTACAGTCTCTATCCTGTTATCTGTTGTCTGGCAGTATCTTATTGTTTAAACTGACCATGATGCAACCCAAACGGAGACGCTATCCGGGTTGTAGCAGGAAAAGACTTGAACAGGTATGCCGGGTAGAGTTACGGACTTCGTGAAAGTCGCACCTGTGAAGGCGGAATCTCCCAGCCAGTGAAATAGCTGCTGTCAGTGTTTGACTGCCCTTTCCCGTGCGTCTCAACCACTTGCAGAAAATGTGTTGACAGTGCTGTTTCAGAGGGGTAGTATTGGGGCTCGCGCCGGTGAAGGCGCATGATGTTTTTCAGTACTG
>JAGGYZ010000033.1 GCA_021162285.1 Candidatus Fermentibacteraceae bacterium | reverse complement strand
TTCTAACACCCTGCCAGTCCAGTTCACCTGCACCGAATGGTATTGGATCTATACCGAGTTCGAAGTATGGCGCACCCATGGAAAGCCTGTTGTATGGGCGCATTTGAAGATTACCGGTTGCAGGAGTTGTTACATGCGTTCCTCCTGAAGTTACATAGTAATCGGATGTCAGCCTGAATGTATAGAAGAACGGATCATTATCGTGGGTGGGAGATGAACTTTGTACATTCACCGGCCCGTTCGCGTAAAACGGACCGTCAAACCGGTATCCGTCTCCATAGTACCCGCCTGTACTTGGATTATCCATAAAGACAGAGAATCTGGCCAGATTTTCGGGCATCAGTATAGACTCCATACCGTAGGTATCCATAGTTCTTCCGGGGACAGTAGCGATGCACCTTATTTTGTAGGCATTAGCTGAAGTAACCTGTTCGTTCGCATCGGAAGGATCTACCGTAGCATAAACGGCTCCCATATCACCGGGTAGATCAAAGAATGAAACCTCGGTACCGAGAATATCCTGAGGGGCTGTTCCAGGTGGAAGTGACGCACCCGAAACCAGCATATGTGTGGCCAGATTGATTCCAGCCTCCGCAGTAAGCTTGGCCTGAATCCTGTCTTTAGCCCATATCTGGGTGTCTGCATTCATCTTGAAATACTGGTATGCTCCAGCGGTAAGAATGATAAGAAACACCGAGGCAACCAGAACAAGAACCAGAGCTGAACCGTTTCTGTTGCTTGTATACATTATCATCCTCCTTAGTATGCGTTGCGGCCGTAGAAGCCTACATTATCTATGTTCCATCCGCCAAGAGCAGACCATGGGCCCGAATCAAGAACAAACCGGATAAAGAAGTATTGCTTCCCCTGTGATTCAGCTTCACCAAAGTAGTAAGTAAGCGGAATAATGTCTTGAACCCAGGTGTCATCTTCGTAGTGACATTCCTTAACTGTTATCCAGTCACTTTCTGAAGAAGGCGGTAAAGTATCTGTGGTAAAGGCCATCTGAATGTAGGCGTAATCGCTCCAGTCAAGCCGGAGACATCTGTCGTAAGCTACAGCCAGAGTGTCATACACTGTAAAATCAGACATACTGTATACACCCGATCTCAACCAGTTCCACGCATCATCCATGTAGTAACCGTCATCGGTAAGATCGTTACCCGCAATCCTGTTCTCGTTTATCTGCGTCAGGTAGGGATCAATGTCCGGTACAAACACTGGAACACCTATCTCCCAGTCATTCTTGTCCCCACCGCTGAGCCAGTTACTCTCGGCACTGAAACCGAATTCCTCCAGCGTATATATGCCTTCGAAATCACTGAACTGATAGTCAAAAGATATGGGCATCTGACCCACCACTGCAGTTGAATCCTGATCCACATAGATCTGACCATTGTTCATGGTACCGATCATAAACGATGGCCTCATATCTGACCTCTGAAGGAATGTTGGATCCGCACTGTTGGAAACCTCATTTCGGGCCATATCAGCATGGTAGCCCGCATACCACCCGGATAAGGGGTATGTACCGGTCTGGGCCATTTCAATTTTAACAATGAGATTACCTGAAGCCGGTAAAAGGTAGTCATCGTTAAGATCGATGGTTACCCAGTTACCTCCAGTGGGAGAAACAGAGTATGTACCCATGAATGAAAGGGTATTCTTGTCCCACTCGCCATCGCTCGTAAACGCATCTGCCGATGTGTTGCCCATATACAGGTCAACATAGTCGAAATCCCAGACTCCGAGAGGATCTATCGGCTTGAAGCCTATTGACTGAACAACCAGACCGGAGACCATTCCGGTTGCTTCAAAGTCGTCGAGCACCCAACCGGATCTAACAGTTGAATAGTCGGAGTGGAAGACAAACCTCAACCTAACAGTCATTCCAGAGTACCCGTCTAGTGAGACATCCACAACGGATGTTCCCAGAGTACCTGTGTAGGCACCATGTGAGCTGTGACTGCCGTTGTAGTTACCCGTATCAATGAAGTTCCAGGTGGCACCGTTATCGGTTGTAATCTCCAGCCATCCAAAATCATAATTTGATTCAAGGTCAACGCTGTGGGAGAATGAGAAAACCGCGTTTTCAGTACCTGCGGGGATTGTGATAGACGGGGTTTCAAGCCAGCAGTCTGTGTTGTCGCTGTACTGGCTTGCATTGTTTGCGTGAAGGGTCCACTTGTGGTTCCCGGAAATCGTCTCCAGAAGCCAGTCGTCTGTCCCACCCACTGTCACCGGTTCATGGTGCCACCCCGGAACAGAGTACCTTTGTTCAATAACACCAAGCTCAAACCCGTGCCACTGTATACCGTGAGCAGCCCACGGACCTGTACCATACTGGCTGAGAGCTATTCCGAAGTTTGCAGAGAAGGGAACAGAGTTGGTTACGGCTGCGTCGTCAAGGTCAACACCAATTCTCTGCCAGGCGGTACTTGAAGAAGGTGTTCCTGCCCTGTTCATGACAACAGTGGAGTTATCTGCGACAATAGTAACATCATCAAAACTGATTCCATCGTACGTAGTACTGTTTCTGGCTGTATAGTTATCGTACTGGCTGAAGATGATATACAGTTTCGAAGGCATTGTACCTGAAGGTGTAAATGTGTAGCTGTAACTGTTCCACTGGCCGTTGTTTGTTGACTCCGGATCAAGGTTTTGATGGTCTTCTACAGTATCGGTGATTCCATCTCCCAGGCTCCAGCCAATGTAATCTCCTCTGTTGTCTGATGATGTGAAATCGTGTGTTTCGTCTCCGTGATCTGTTATTCTATAGAACACAGTAATTGGTGTTCCGTTTGCAACACCGGAAGTGTTTACTTCAATCATCATACGCGATTTACTGTAGTTCCCGTCTTTGTCGCAATCCAGTGTAACAAACCTTGTTCCGTTGTTCCATCCTGGTGAATGAAGCCTGTGGCGCCCATGGTTGTCTGCCCAGAATGTTACATCACCACTGGCTGAAACAAGTGTTTCAAAGTTCTCTGAAACCAGGGTGTCAATTGTTCCCACGCGGGACAGAACAAACACACCATCTTCGGAATTGATCGTTTCAAGCGTTCCTGCCCTGCTGTTCACAGTGATGTAAAGATCATCTGTAAGGGCATTGTAGGCAGAAAGATCCACGATGGCAGCAGCAATATTGCGGTCGTAACCTCCTGTACTGATTCTGTGCATTTGAAGCGAAGAATCGGCGAGAAGAGATATATCACCTGAACCCGTAGACTGGAAAACCCACACCATAGACTTTGAAGCATACCCGAAGTCGTTGTACAAAGGTATGGAGTCGGGAGCCATAACCCCGTCCTCAAGATTATCTTCCCACATTGTAACAGCGTTGTTACCCGGAGCACCGTCCTCAAACCCCTCCATGGTTATCTCGTCGCCGAGAGGGGGAGACCCAACTTCAGGAAGACCCCATAGAATAACATTCTGCAGGAATACAGCTCCGTCTGAACTGTATTGAGAAAAATCAGCTGCACAGTAGTGTATCCGCCTGAGAGAATCCACATCCTGATTGACAACTGAAACACCGGAAAGGGTATCCGAGCTGATGAAACCTGTAATCAACTCTGTACCCGGTGTGAGATCGGTAAGGGTGTAAACATGGTTCGACGGCCCGGGATTATACACCTTAAACGGTGTAGTTAGATTGTTGTGTACAGGATGATTCGGAACCTGTTCATACAGGAGACATTCTCCCGCTACAACTTCTGCTGTTACATTACCCATGGAGAAAACGTCTTTCGCGTCATCAGGATCAAGGGCTATCATCGGTAACCTGATGGCCTGCAATGACGCTGAAATGGCAGAATGACTCTGCGAACCTGGCATCTCACGGAGAATTATCAGATCAACTCCAGAGCTGTCGTAGTCATAAACCCCCAGTTCGTCATCGGTGAGATCAACAAGAGAGTAACCCCATCCCCCAAGCATGTTCATAAGAGCTTCCTGGTCCGCTGTTGCTGCATGCGCAGTGGAATCTCCATCGATATTCACCACTATCTTGGCATCAGGAGGAGGCGGCATATAGAACAGAGGATCAAAGTTGTGGTACACACCAAGATTCCTGGGTGTGATTATTGTCTGCATCACAGTCTGATACACATCACCCCTGTATGTGTCTTCCAGTGTAATTTTTACAACAATATGCCTGACTGCTTCTCTACCCGAATCATCCAGTGGTTTTGCCAGGAAATCGCCATCCTCATCCAGGTAGTTGAACTGAAGATCAACTATCTGTGTTCCTGCAGTACGGTCCATTCCTGTGCTGTCTGTTATGTGAACAACATCGTATGCATCCCTGAAAATCTGCCTGTAATCATTGCCGTCAAGAGATTCGTCTCCCTCAAAATCGGCATAGAAATGAAATGAACCTGTGGTTCCAAGCTCTACAGGATTCCATTCCTCTTCTGTCCAGCCTCCGTTGGGCATATAGCCAGCCCACAAGACTACATCTGATATGCTTTCAAGTGTAAGTTTGCCTGAAGTTGCAAGCTGATTCTGTCTGCGTGAGAAATGAAACTGTTCTGTTCCCTTCACGAAAAACATGTAAACGGCGGCGAAAAGAACTCCCATGATTCCCATGACTACCATCAGCTCGATAAGGGTCATTCCTGATCTCGTTCGCGGCTTCATCTGGCGTTTAAACATTCCATTCACCTCCTATAGAATTGTGCTGAGACTCAGGGTATCGGCACCCTCAATCCCCGACCATGTTACCTGACATTTAACAAATTTTGCTTCCGAATACGTCGAATACGGGGTATCAATATAGATCGATCTGGTGAACCCCTGTACAACGGACGGCGGACTCTGCCACCCGTCACCCATGGAAACGACATCCTGGGTACGCAACAGTTCGATGCCCTCACGACAGATTTCAAGAGCTCTGGCCTGGTCATCCATCTGATCGGACATTTTGATAATGTGCATAAAGAAGAACGCGATTCCGGTCACAACAATCGCGAGAATTATTGAAGCAATCACAACTTCAATCAGGGTGAATCCTGTTGTACCTCTTCCCTTCAATCTTCGTTTTCTCATAACAGCTCCTGTCTGTTTGTGTTATTTTCCATATAAAATCGCCTTGTTAATTCTATCGATACCGAGTTTCCTGAAGTTACAGCCACAAATACATCTACGGCATTTTCTCCATGAAGACCAACTGTTGTTTCCACCGTGTACTGATTACCCCACAGAGTATCGGAATGCACAGATGTACCAGGTGCAGGAACCTCTTCCCGCCTTTCTATTTCAACAATTTCAACCCTGGCCAGAGTAAGTGCGCCATCCTGAAGCTCCAGATTCTTTCCACCGCGGACAAATGATAACAGAGCAACGAAAAGGGCAGACAGCACAACCAGGATTACCACAGAGGCAACCACAAGCTCAACAAGGGTAAAGCCTTTTTTCATCTGCCCAGCCCCTCGAGGGCGTGGAAAACATTCAGTCTGCCTTCCGACTCGTATATTGAGTAAGTGTATGTTTCGCC
>JAGGYZ010000170.1 GCA_021162285.1 Candidatus Fermentibacteraceae bacterium | reverse complement strand
TATGGGGTGTCAGCGAAGCCGTTGAATTTCCAGTAACTTCAGAACCTGATCCGCGCGCCAGAGGAAACATAGTACACCGATGCATTGAAACTGTTCTGGAGGAAGATATACCTGTGGATCAGGTTGTAAGATCTGTCTGTCTCAGCAGCAACCTCACAGCCCTGCTGGGCTCTGGAACCCTGGCACAGATATGGATGCAGCATCTTACACAGGGAATAATCCGTCTGACAGCAGTTCTGAAAGACAGGAAGTGGACTCTGGTGGAAACAGAGAAAAGCCTTGATGGAACTGTTGCCGGTTTTCCTGCCGGTGGAAGGATTGATCTGATATTCAGAAACACAAACAATGAGTACATACTTGCCGACATCAAAACAGGAAAACCAAAATCCCTTAAAAGTCGAAAAACTGTAACCATAGTTAAGAACGGATTGTTTCAGCTTCCATTCTACAGAAATCTTGCAGTTCAGAACGGATATACACCTGTGTGCGAAGCCCTGTATATCCATCTGATGAGCAACGGCAGCGTTGAACTCAGATCACTGACTGAGACTGAACTCGAAGCGGTACAGCCGGAGTTTGAAACAAAGGTGCAGGAGATAGTTGAAGCCATCCATTCAGGAGATTTTCACCAGATACCTGTTAAAACCAGCTGGGACGCTGGACGATGATATCCGACAGGGTCATACGGGAAGCCATAAGAACGGAAAAAACCAGAAGTGTTGTTGTTGAAGCAAGTGCCGGCACCGGCAAAACCACCCTTCTCACCGACAGGGTCAAAGAACTGGTAGAGGGTGGGATTTCGCTGGACCAGCTGGCAGTGGTAACATTCACTGAAGCTGCCGCAAGCGAACTCCGCCAGAGAATAAGGGAAAAACTTGCACCGGAACACAGGCGAAACATGGATCAGGCCTGGATAACAACAATTCACGGATTTGCCTCCAGAGTTCTGCGTGAATACTTTCATCTGTGCAACGGAGTTCCGGAGTTTTCCATGGAGGCCGCTCATTTCAGCAGAGCTGAACTTGAAATACAGTGGGACCTGTTTCTGGCACAGGCCACACCGTCTGTGCTTCAGGCATCATCGGAATCACTTCAGAACCCGGGCAGCAGAAGTCTGCTTGAGATTGCAGGTCAGATAGAAAAGCACAGATGGTTTACCAGTTCAGCGCCTGTGGGAGACACACACAGACAGCTGACGGAATTGATAAACAGCTGGAAGCTGCAGATG
Organism: Candidatus Fermentibacteraceae bacterium; assembly: GCA_021162285.1. Taxonomy (GTDB): domain Bacteria; phylum Fermentibacterota; class Fermentibacteria; order Fermentibacterales; family JCC-6; genus Sabulitectum. The sequence goes on along the minus strand of JAGGYZ010000170.1, from coordinate 5,040 downwards.
GAATCCCTGGTTCCCCTGTGTACAGATCAGACAGACAAACTGCTGAAGAACATTCAGAACACCCTTGATCTCCTCACCCGGGGAGTTGCCGTAAGGGTAAACCTGCAGGGAGGGTCTGCCGTAAACTGGGGAGGGAAACAGGCACTCTCCGAAGTAAAGGACAAACTCAAGGAATACAACAATCGCGACCTGAAACTGATACAGGAATACTCCGCCATACTGCCGGTGCTCCCTGCACTGGAGAACCTTGTTATTCCTTTTGCAAACAACATGCGAAGCCTGTGGGACAGCAATCCCACAAGGCTATCCTTCAATGATCTGCTGCACAAGGCGTGGACTGCCGTTGAAACTTCGCCGGAACTCCAGGCTGAACTGAACGGCAAGTTCAGCCACATCTTCATCGACGAGTTTCAGGACACCAGCCTGGTTCAGATAAAACTGTTTACAGAGCTTCTGGGAAAAACAGGTTTGAAAACAAAACTTACAGTTGTCGGCGACCCCAAGCAGTCTATATTCGGCTGGCGCGATGCCGATATTGAAACCTACAAAGACACCCTTGAAGAGCTCAAAAACAACAGCGCCCTTTCTGAAACCATTCAAGTCAACTTCCGAAGTGAAACCACCATCATTGATTTTGTAAACTCATTCGGTGAAATTCTTTTCAATCAGGTTTCTCCAGAGGAGATACCATTTTCGTGCGATTACAGCCCTATAGAACCGAGACATGACGCAGGACAGGGCACAGGAGTTACAGTCCACCGGCTTTCCGGAGACAATGCCGGTGAGATGGCAGAATTTGAAGCAGCAGCCATTGCAGATATCATTGAAAATCCAGGCAGCACTGCTGTTGTGTTCAGAACAAAGACCCATCTTGACGCACTGGTACAGGAGCTGGACAGACGAAACATTCCATACCAGGTTGAAGTGGGAAGAGATTTTCACAAAAGACAGGAGGTAAAAGACACGGCAAGCCTTCTCAGAGCTGTGCTGTGTCCTTCGGATACATATGCTCTGGCTGAAACTTTCAGGTCGATCTACTTCGGTATAAATGACAGGGATATATCTCTGTGGAGGAACAACAAAACACCACAATCGGTACAGGATGCAGAGTCAATTATAGACAGCCTCAGAGAGGTTGCCCGCTTGCTTCCACCGGGGCCCTTCATGGAAACACTGTTCTGGAACACCAGCCTTCTGCCTGCTGTAAGAGACAGCAGCTATCAGGTAACGCGCCGGCTTGGAAACCTCCGATTCATCCTTGAAACAGCACGCGCTGTACCGGACTATGCCCTTGTGCTGGAAACCCTTCTTGGAATGGCTCCTGTAAGTGCAGACGAGCCTTCTGCTCCCCCTGAAGGCGGCACCGGAGCTGTAACTCTTACTACCATACACAGTGCAAAAGGGCTTGCATGGAAACATGTGATCCTGGCTAACCCGGGAAGTTCTTTCAACAACCGGTTCCCCAGTGTTCTGGTGAATGACCGCGATCTTTCAGCAGGGGTAAAAACAGCAGAGGGAGCAACAGGACTCTACCACCAGCTCAAGCTCAGAGAAAAGGCCAGAAGCCGTGCGGAGTACCGCCGCCTTCTGTATGTGGCAGTGACACGACCCAGGGACAGGCTTGATATTTTCGTGCCGGATAGTCCTGCAGCCAACTCTCCGGCTGAAATTCTGTGTAATGCTCTTGCCGGGTCTGAAAATTTCTACAGCGAGGTAACTGTATCCGGGCACAACAGAACCCGTGCTGAAAAAGCCAGGAAAATTTTCCCGCACCCTGCACGGAAACCTGATGAATTTACGGTTCTTTACCCCGATACGGAACCCGAGGTACAGACCGCAAGGGAAAAACAGATGCGCCTCGGAACAGAGGTCCACCGGATACTGGAGTTAATTGATTTTGATGAACCCCATCTGTGGATGCAAAATAACCGGGAACAGATACACAGCTCCCTTGAATTCCCGGAGGAAGCCTCTGCCCTGGCCCTGAATTTCTTTTCAGCCTTCAATATCACCGGCGCGGAACTACTGGGAAGAGAGCACCCGCTTCTCGCAGGCGGGAAACAGTACTACATAGACCTGCTCATCAAAAGAAATGGTGTTCTTGAGGTAATCGACTACAAAACAGACCGGGCTGACCCGTATATAAAAGCACAGGAATACAGGAATAAACTGCTTCTGTACAGAAACACCCTGGAAAGAATTACCGGCACCAGAACCGTTGCGAAACTCGTTTTCCTGCGCAGCGGAGTGGTGATAACGGTGTAGCCCGGAGATCATCTCTCCGGGCTTTTAAACCTTTTTTATATATCGACCCGTACAGAAGCAGTGGTGTCGTCTCCACCGCTGTGCTGAACAGGCCTTGCAACGAAGTATACTTCTCCGTTTATGTCACCGCCGGCGTAGGATTCAAGATCGATCTCCCACTCGCCTGCGTTTGCTCTGGTGCATTCGATTTCCAGGTAGGGGTTGAAATCACCGCCATCATCGTCACTGAAATACTCTTCACCTGCACGGTCTACAACGCTAAGAGTCAGGTCAATATCATCGCTCTCCGCAAATATCTCATAGGTATTGCCGGACTCGAACATCATGGACAAGTACACATTGGAAGACATCTGGAAGGTATCTTCCAGGGGAACCACTCCCCGTTCGCGTACAACAGGGGCAGCAAGGGTGTACCTGAAGTCCACATACTCGAAAGAGCTGTCATAAGGAGCGATTACCGCACTGTAGAAACCCGGTGTAAGCTGAAGGGTCAGTTCCGGGTCGAGGGCACCCTCGGGCCCATCATCGTTGTAGTCTATCATAACGTTCTGGCTGTCCAGAATAGCCATCTTTGTGTCATCGATACAGGAAACCTCAAACAGATACTCGCCCTCTTCCTCTATCTCAAATTCAAACACAAGAGCGTTCTCTTCAGGAAAGATACCGTAGTAATCGACGACTTCCGGCCAGTAGCTCATAACCAGGGCACCCTCATGAAATTCTCCGGAGAACCATTCATCCATCCGGTCGGCAGAAACCACATCAACTGCCATATCTTCCGGATCAAGCTCTTCCACACGAATTGTAAATTCAACATCGTCTGAGTCGCTGTAACTGTCTACAACTACAATGTAGTCTCCCTGCTCCAGCATGCCGGAAAACACAGGGTTCATATCATCGGTATCATCGTCGTAATCCTCGTATTCCAGCTCACCGTCTACAACCTTCAGAACGGCCATCACGCAGTCCACATCAGAACTGACAGCAATCCTTATCCACTTTTCACCCCGGACATCAAGGGGCAGAACCCTGCATGTCTCCCAGTCTGTGTGGTAGAGTTCATCGACATCGTTAAGAAGATCTTCCCACTGGTCGTTCTCTTTGTCTTCAAGAACCGTTAATTCAACTTCCATTCCCGGTTCAAGCTTCCATGCATAGTCGTCTGCTTCATCCAGCTCAAGAACAAACTCTCCGTCGTCTCCCGTGTTATCGAACACGATAACCCTGGCTCCGTCAGGAACCTCATCAAGGGAGATGTAAGCATCCAGTTCATCGTCCCAGTCGTTTCCCACTGAAACGATTCCGCCTTCAGCGTCTACAACAACTATTACCGGGTCGATATCGTCTGCCTCGACGAACAGTGACACACCGTCTCCGGACTTCAGGGAGAATTCAACTGCAGGCCAGTCATCTTCCACTGCAATGCCTGCTACAAGCAAAACCTCTTCGGCAGCGGGCAGCAGTTCATCTATATCTACTCCGTTTTTCAGATCACCTTCTGCCGTGTCTCCTGCTCCAAGACCGCCGCCAAGAAGAGAACATCCTGAAAATCCCAACACCACTGCAAGCACGACAGGAACCGTCTTTCTGAACACCTTGATCTCCTTTCGACTGAAACCGCTGCAAAATACCCGCGGAAAAGGTACAACTCGCTTCGGAGATTCATTCCAAAGCCATCATCGCCAGCTGTATTATAAGAAAGTGCATGCGGGGAAAGAAATCCAGCCTGTACCTTTCAACACTATGACAAACGCTGAGCTTTCTTCCCGAAATTTTATTCCGCTCCAGTTCAGCTGACTCAAGTAAACTATGGGAGTTGCTGGGTTATTTATACATCCGTTTACCTATTATTTCAACCAACCGCATTGACACCACTAAACCAATCCGTCATCATCTTATGTACTTCTGTTTTCGCGAGTTTACCTGACGCAGTACAATCGTTGTCTGGCAGGGAGAACAAAATGGATCACCCCCTTCGCCTCACAAATGGCGGGAGGTAGTTCTGGAAAGTGGAGAGCGATCATGAACGGCCAGAAGACGCGCAGCTATAAGGTAGCTGTTGCCCTCGCATTCGGTTTGATCGGATTCGGTGTCAACTTCCTGGACGTTGAAATCCTGGAAGGCGCAACCTTCAAAGTCAGCATCCTTGCCGGGCTGTTCTTTCCGCTGCTGATTGCGTTGGCCTGGGGCTGGCGCTATGGCCTTCTGGCAGCCCTGGCGGGCGGGTGTCAAACGATGTGGTTGCTGTGGCACGCTGATGGCTGGGGGATACTTTATTCGGTTCCGGTTTTCACGTTATGGATTGTCTGGCATGGCTGGTGGGCGGAGCACCGGTCCGGAGACCATCCCTGGTATACAGCCTCGTTCGCTGTGGAGGTTCCGTTTCGTATCGTCATTGAGCTGGGCTTTCTGGTGGTGTTTCGATGGCTGGTCTCCTTGAATCCACCACCCTGGAATCCAGCGATTTCCTGGGATCACGTGAGTTCGGCCTGGCTGCAGACAGTGGCCATCAAGCACACCATTGCAGCCTATATCCTGCTGGCGGTGGCTTATGCAACACTAAGCCTGGGCACTGTTCGACAATTCTTCGGGCTGCCCCCCCGCCCGGCCAGGCGTGACACCAGAACCATATACGCCGGCTCCGCACTTTTCGCACTGCTGCTGTTGATGCTGGACATCCTTGTACGCTACTTCGTTTTTCCGCAGGAGGGGCAAACTTTCTGGAACATTGTGCTGCATGGGGCAAGTGCGCACGGGATGTTTATGCGTACCGTT
>JAGGYZ010000347.1 GCA_021162285.1 Candidatus Fermentibacteraceae bacterium | reverse complement strand
GAATCACGCTGGCCAAACAGGAAGCAAGACAATCGAATAAGCAAAAACGAAACAAACAGTATCCTATTAACTGTTACAACAACTGTAACAAATGTGGGTGTTTTTGTTACAGCGAATGTATTGGAATAGGGCATAAAGACGGTGCAGTGAGAAGGAGGCGGCTGTGTTTCAGAGACTGGCATTAACCAGACTTTCAGGCTGGTTCATCCGGTAATAAAGCAACACCAGAGCAATAACAGCAGGCAACCCGATAGCAACTCAGACCGAAGTCTGAGTTTATCCTGCTGTGCCGTAAAGTATCTCTTCTGCATTTCGAAGGAATCAATTATTAAGTGCCCCTCCAGTTGATTTAAGGAGGCAAGATTGACAATCGCAGAAACCGGCGCAAGGCTGAAGCCTCCTGTGAGTGTTTCAGCCTTGCCGAAACCATCTCAGAAAAGGAAGAAGGCTTTTACTCCTCCATTCCAGGCTCTCTCCAGAAGAAGGCGTACTTTTCAGCGACACGATCAAGACCTTCCGACTGGCCCGCCGCACCTCCATGGCTGGCACTGGATCAGTATGGGAGCATCCCCAGCCTGGGCTGCCTGCCGCAAAAACCCTGAAGAAGAACACAGAAAAAAAGAATAAACAACTAAACAAGAGAGAGATGAAGAGAGGAGCGGAAGTGAAGTGACCCGGATTGTCAAAACAGTTGAAGGAGAGCTTCTGAATATTGTGGAAGATAACTTCCCTCATGTCATACTCCTGCGCACACTAACGATATGTTCCCATTTCATACGAATGAACTCAAACGCCATCCTTGCCGGGTAGATGAAGATCATCAATACGAAGAAAACAACAATAGCTTTCACATCCCGAGCAGGAATCAGCGACTGCAGCAGCGTTCTAACCATAGAGGGTATCAGTACAGCCAGTCCGGAGGACAGCAGTGCAACTGCGATATCTATGCCAGAAAACTGCCGGCGTTGAATTAGTCTTGAATGTTCCGTGCGTGTTGTATTAATGAAAACTGTGTTGTGCTTCCGGCACAGTTCATTTATACTTTGTGCAGGGGGAGAGAGAGGAATTACATGCTGGTTTTAACAGGCGTTCTTGCTTCTGCGCTGTGCCTGTTCCCCGGGAGCTGGGAGATGTGCGGTCCCGGAGGAGCAGAGGTTAGTGAGCTCTGTACAGCGGAGAACATTGTTTTTTCTTTGAATCACTATCCAACGGGATATGAGTGCTACAGATCTCTGGATAACGGAGAAACATGGGAGCTCTCCGCCATTCCGGACTATTCAGCCATGGGGCTGAGCTCAGACTGTTTCGGCAGGGTATTTATTCCCGGTAATGAAAACATTATGATCTCCAGGGATCAGGGTGAAACCTGGACAACCTGTTTCACATTTGCAGGCGCATACTGTCGATCGGCTGATGCCGACCCTGCTGATTCCCTGCATCTTCTGGCTGCCGTATCGAACAGCAGCACTTCACTTCTTGAGAGCGTTGACGGTGGAAACAGCTGGGCAGCTGTTCAGGGGATGCCAGGCGGCCTGTACGGCTACTGTGTTGCATTTGCTGAAAGCAGCCCTTCTACTGTGTACTGGGCCGGTTACCAGCAGGGTTCCTCATCCCAGAAGGTTTACAAAAGCACCGACAGCGGTGAGAACTGGGTGGATATCACACCCAGTCCGTCACAGACAGTGGGAGGCTTCCCTAGATTTGATCTGCTTGTTCCGCCGGACGATGAGAACACAGCTTTTGTCTCAGTCAAAGACAAACTGTACTGCACAGATGATGGAGGGGTTTCCTGGAATCAGGTGCTTGATGCAGACAAGACAATTGAGGATATGGTTCTGCCAGGCAGTTCCGGTAGTATTTATGCAGCTTCATCCAGCAAACTGTACAGGAGTTCAGACGGAGGCCAGACCTGGAATTCAGACGAGTATTCCACAGGATTAGTATGGGCTGTTACACTGTCTGATATGTCCGGGGAAAGAATTCACATTGGAACCAGCTCTGGTAATTTCTATTCTGACACCCTGCTTACAGCATGGACCTCTTCCGACACAGGGATTCCTGGTGGAGATGTCTACGCTCTCCTTGAAGGTGAAAATTCAGGCTTTCCGGTACTCACAGGTAACGGGTATTTTCTTAATGAAGACCCGTCATCATGGGCTGAAGCAGGTACCGGTGTTCTGGGAAAAGTGTTCCAGATCGAGAGGTCGGCTTCCGACCCTCAGCTGCTGTACATGATCGGGGACGCAGGTTGATCTGATCAGCTCTGGAAGAGCACAGACGGCGGTGCCGTCTGGACATATGCCAACATGGATCTTGGTGAATACGACTGTGCCCTGTCATTGTGTGATGATATTCCGGGGATTGTTCTTATGGGTGGGAAGAGCTACAACACCAGCATAGTCAGATCCACCGATTACTGTAGCTCCTGGACCACCGTTCTAAACGATTTCCCGGTAGAAATAACAGACATAGAACAGGACCCTCTTAATCCGTCACACATGATTGCAAGCGGATACTCCAGCGGTTCCGGAGGTTCATCCGAATTCTACCAGTCGAACGATCATGGAGAGACCTGGACAGCCTCGTCTGCAATACTGAACGGAATCAGAGTAAATGACATGATGTTCTCAGACTGTGTTCCAAACAGATACTACTGCGCCACAGACGGCGGGATCTATCAGACAGATGACGGTGTGAGTTTCACAAAAGTATTCAACCTGGAAACTCTTTACCTTGAATCGGGTCCCACCCATCCAGGGCAGATCTTCGCCGCATGCGGAGAAAACGGGGTATACCGGTGTACCGGCCCGGCAGCTGCATGGGAGCCGTTACCGGCATTCTACCACGAGGGTATTTCGGTTGAGACTGTTGAGCTTGTGGGAGACCAGTGGCTTTATGCGGGAACGGATGGTTTCGGTGTGTACAGAATTTCGCTGGACCCACTTGGCACCGGAGACAACACACCGGGCAGCCCGGAACCCATGGTAACAGTGCTTTCCTCCCCGGGATACTCTTCAATAACACTGCATGTGTTACCACTAACATTAAATTCAACACTCACCGTTCTGGATATTTCAGGAAGAGTTGTGTACACCGGCACACTGCCTGCTTCTGCAGTTACTCAGCAGGTTGTATTGAACGACCTCTCGTCAGGCATCTACTTTGCCGGTATCAGCAGTTACCCGGGATTCTGCAGGTTTGTTATGCTGGAACGGTAGTTACAGCACAGTGCCATGCAGGAGTTCAGGAACTGTGTAAAAAGGGAGGGGAATAATGTTAAAGTACTTGTGGCTGCTTGTCGTGCCGGGTTTGCTGTTTGCCGATACAGGTTCAATCAGTGGTGTGGTCTGTGATACATCGGGGAATCCGTTAATCGGGGCAACGGTAATGATACTGGGAACCAGTTACGGGGCCATGACCGACGCGAACGGAGGGTACCTGATTGAGAACCTGGAGCCTGGGAGCTACACACTTCAGGCTTCCATGGTGGGAATGGGCAGAAGTACTTCTCCGGATCTGGTTGTTCGGTCTGGCAGAACAACTGTGTATAACTTTGAAGGAGCCAGTTCATATGAAGG
>JAGGYZ010000165.1 GCA_021162285.1 Candidatus Fermentibacteraceae bacterium | reverse complement strand
TTTTTAAGCAGAGCTGTCACGCGGCCTCTCATGAGAATTGCAAGCAGCCCCACTGCCGCAAGCAGAACACCCATACCCAGTGACATTGCTGTTACTGAAACAACCCCGATTGCTGATGCGTTTCCGGCAACTGCAAGTATCATTATTGCCGAGGCTGCAGGGCATGGAACCAGCCCGGAGAAAATCAGCCACCCAAGAGAGCCGTTTTTCTTATCCTGGCTTTGCGGAGAGCGATAGTCTTTTATTCCGTGTACGGTCATCCAGACACCGAGAACAAGAATAATTCCGTAGGTAACAGGAAACAGCAGAGTCTGTGCCCGGTCTACAGATACAAGAAGAGAACGGGTGGTGAAGAGATAGAATCCCCCAACCAGAATTATCGCACTTGCTGCGTGAACCGCCGCCAGCATGAAACCTGCCAGTATTCCCTTGAGTGGTTTTGTGCCTTTGCCCATGAAGTATGCGACAAGTACGGTTTTTCTGTGCCCGGGACCTGCAGCGTGGAGAATTCCGAAAACAAACGAGATTCCAAGGAGAATCCACAGGCTTTTCATGCTGCCTGTTTCTGTTACATCTGTCATAGTTTCCGCGATTGTTATCTGAAACTTTCTCTGCGCGGTAGCGCTCTTTGTAACAATGGAGCCTATCACAGGCCATGTGGAAGGCCCCCCGGGGGTGCTGACTTCACCTTCGGTGTTTTCTGCAGGTTGACCTGACAGGAACGGATTGGCCTGGGCAAAGGATACTGAACACAGAAGCAACACAAACAGGACTGTTGTGAGCATAGCTTTCATTGTGCCTGAAGGTACACAACGAGCTGCTGAGGATAAGCGGTTCCGGAATATGTGCTGCCCTCCCTTGAAACAGATACAGTGCCTCCGTAGGAAATGGCAATATTGCTGTTCTGCTCTATCTCAAAACTGGCTGATTCGCTTCCAGAGCCGCTGATTGTAATCGGTGAGCCCTCTTTGTAGAGAATATCGCAGTAGTAAGTGCTGTCGTAGATGGCTATTCTGAATACACCTTCTTCAACATGGATGTTGAAAGGGCAGTAGAACCGGTAAACCAGCGCCCCATCCTCCATGTAAACAGAAAAATTCTCGATTCGTGATGGAGAATACGTCTGTCCGTCTGCAGTTACAAAGGTAAAGTAGTCGAAAGTCTCCAGGTTTGAAAATGCGTTGTTGAAAACCTCTGAAGTCTCCGACGTCGAAAACTGGCCATTTCCGTTGCTGTCAAAATCACCGGTTATAGCAGCGGTAAACATAGGATCAAAATGCCAGGTTATCTGTACTCCCGAAATAACACTGCCATTCAGCCTTACCTCCATCTCGGTGTCGATAAACATGTGGGGATGGGCAAGAACAATCGCGGGAACAACAAGCAGTACAATCGGTGACAGACGCTTCACATTACCCCCTTGAAATACCTGATTTCTCCAAACATACTACCGGGAGACGAAAACTGTATCTGGAGTGTGAATTGTGGAAAGATCTGATTCGATTTCACTGAGAAACAACATGGTCCGTCTTCTGGAGCAGATGGGGATAAAGGATAAACTGGTTCTTGATGCAATGGGAAAGGTCGAAAGACATCTGTTTGTTTCGGCAGGCGGCAGGTTCAGATCCATAAACGATCCCTACGGAGACTATCCTCTGCCAATTGGTTTTGGCCAGACAATTTCACAGCCTTTTATCGTGGCCTACATGCTTGAAAAGCTCGAGCTTGCAGCCGGCGAGAAAGTTCTTGAGATAGGAGCCGGGTCCGGATATGTGGCGGCGGTTCTGGATGAAATGGGAGTTGAAGTATTCACTGTGGAGCTCATTGAACAACTTGCAGTTGAGGCGGGAAGGCTGCTTGGTGCAAATGTTCACATTCGAACAGGTGACGGGTATGCCGGGTGGCCGGAACAGGCACCGTTTGATGCCGTAGTGGTGAGCTGTGCTCCGGACAGTATACCTGAAGCACTGATACAGCAGTTGACCGGTAACGGGAGAATGATACTACCTGTCGGGACAATTCATCAGAGGCTGGTAAGAGTGGTCAAAAAAGGCGGGGAAATCGAACTGCACAGCGATCTTGCCGTAAGGTTTGTTCCCATGGTTCATCAAGAGGGGTATTAGTCTATGATTTCGATACTGTGGATAAAAGAGTTTACCACAAATGCACTTTCGGTGTTGGCTTCCGGGTCAATAGGGTGAATGAAAAAACCCACTGCGTCATAATCGATGTTTTCTGATGTTGCGAACAGAATTTCACCGTCAAAGAAAGAGATCATTATGTGTGCACCGGACTCCGGGGCATCGCCGAACTCGTGGCTGTCCACGTGGAGAAAATCACCGTTGAAGTCTTTCACGAAGAAAACCGCTTTCAGGTTGTCCAGCCTGATTTCTTCCATGCACAACGGATCGGTAATGCTTACCAGGTGAAACAGAGGCTCATCAAGTGAAAAGTCGCTTGAGTAGCCCTTGGCAATCTCACCGTTCTTCATGTGCACCACAATCCTCTTCAAATGCACCTCCAGGAAGTCAA
>JAGGYZ010000173.1 GCA_021162285.1 Candidatus Fermentibacteraceae bacterium | reverse complement strand
TGTGAATGCCGCCTGTTACAAGTCTTTTCAGATACAGCTCTGTGGCAATCCTGAGGTAACACTGGTCATCCATAGAATTGTAGTGGCTTACAAATGGGTCTGCGGCAGCGCCACCGTATATCTGCTGAAGAACAGGCGTTTCCACCTCAAGAAAGCCGTCTGAATCCAGGTAGCTTCTTACGGCTGTAATTATTCTGCTTCTTGCAATGAATCTGTTTCTGGAAGTTTCGTTAAGCATCAGATCGAGAGCCCGGTGTCTGTATATGAAATCCGGATCGCTTACTGCATCGTGAACTTGACCCTCTGCATCTGTTTTTACCACCGGTACAGGCCTGACAGCTTTCACAAGCAGCGCCAGGGAACCCACTCTTACAGAAAGCTCGCCGGTACGTGTAACAAACAGTGATCCACTGACCCAGATGATATCTCCGAGGTCAAGTTTTCCAAGTAACTCCCATCCGGCTTCGTCGAGGTTCTTTTTGTTTATAAAAAGCTGAATTCTGCCTGTTGAGTCGGAAACATCGCAGAACACCGTTTTGCCATGCTTACGCATGGCTGCTATCCTGCCGCTTGTGCTAAGTACCTCTTCAGTTTCTCCTGTAGTGCGGAGAAACTCAACCGGTGACCTGTCCGGGGTTCGAGGCGGATAGGGTGACACACCCATATCTCTTATGGCATCAAGCTTTTCCAGCCTGTTGCTTATAAACTCGTTTTCTTCCATTGCCATGTTACTTACTCTTTCTTAAATAGTCTTCTATGAACTCCTGAATATTTCCGCCCAGAAATCCTTCAACATCGGATGTTTCGTTGCCTGTTCTGTGATCTTTAACCATCTGATAAGGATGCAGTACATATGAGCGTATCTGGTGTCCCCAGGAAACATCACTCTTGGTACTTTCCAGTTTTTCCCGCTTTTTTCTGCGTTTTTCCTCTTCCAGCTCGTACAGCCTGGCTCTCAGTACCTTCCATGCAAGTTCGCGGTTTCTGTGCTGGCTTCTCTCGTTCTGGCAACTCACTGCAATACCGGTTGGAATATGGGTAAGCCTTACTGCACTTGATGTTTTGTTGATGTGCTGGCCTCCGGCACCGCTGGCTCTGAAAACATCTGTTCTCACGTCTTCCGGGTCGATGTCCACCTGTATGGAGTCATCTATATCCGGCAGAGGAAAAACAGAAGCAAAACTTGTGTGCCTTCTGTTGCTGGGGTCAAAGGGACTCCGCCTTACAAGCCGGTGAATACCCTTTTCCGCGTGAAGATAGCCGTAGGCGTAGGCTCCCTTAATGGAAAGAACCGCTTCTCTCAAACCTGCCACTTCACCGGCTGAAGTATCGAGCACTGTAACATCGTACCCCTGTTTTTCTCCCCAGTATATGTACATCTTCATCAGCATCTCGGTCCAGTCGTGGCTGTCGTCACCACCGGCGCCAGACCTGACTGTAAGTATACAGTCGGAACCGTCGTGCTCTCCTGAAAGCATCTGACGGAATTCAAGTTTCTCAAGGCTTTTCAGTACTTCCCCCAGGCGAATACTTGCGTCTGTTCTTATTCCTATATCATCTTCAAGTTCAAGAAGCTCAACTGCTGCGTTGAGGTCTTCCACTTTTTCAAGCAGTTCGCCAATGGGATTGGTCCAGATCTGGATCTTTTTCAGCTTCGAAATAACCTCAAGAGCCTTGTTCCTGTTGTTCCAGAAACCCTCTTTAGCCATTTCAATTTCCAGCTCTTTTCCGTTTTTTAACAGGGTAACCAGGTCAAAGACGCTCCTTGAGCAGGTAAACGCGTTCCCCTGCCCCACGGATCTCCGTGACAAGCTCTTCGTGTGTCATTCTTCCTCCATAGCAGTTTGTATGTGCGGGCTAATATAGCACAACGTCAGCGGCTCCGAAGTTTACAAACCCTCTCTGATAATTACGAAATCTGCCAGATCCCGGGAGTACTCCTCTTCCTCACCAAGAACCGTCACTGTAAGAAAGTCTTCGGAAACTATCTGATCCGGAATACCGGAATGGTAGTCACTGTGAAAGCTACCGCAGATGAACAACACTTTCATGTTTTGAATAGACTGAGCCATAACTGCATCTTTAAGCAGCTGAGCTCTGTACATATTCTCAGGGTCAACAGGCATACCATGCATCTGGTCACCAATTGCATCCATGGTTGCAAGAAATCTCTCCCTGTATCCGGTGTTTGAAGAATCAACAGACAACCCCTCAAAATCAGGTTCCCCGGTTACTGCAGCCAGGCCTCCCCTGGCAACCAGGGCGGCAAAAGACCTTGGAACGTTAGCGGCAATCACACTGTAACCGTTTTCTTTTGCGTACTCCACCATAGGCGAGTAGTCTGTGGGGTAGTTGCCCCAGGGTCTTGACTCTGCAAGAAACTCATCCTCTGTTATTTCTCCGGCAAGGTATAAATCAAGAAGGGGCTTAACATCTGTTTCAAACATCTCAAGTGCAAGAGCCCTGTCATCTGAGGCAAGAGACTCCCAGATAAACAACTCCCACTGGTGGGCGAAAGAATCATCGTGTTTTTCACCGACGAAAACAACTTCGGCTTCATCGAGAACCTCAATCATCTCTTCAACACTCACCACATCAGATCCATGATGAATAACTCCGCCGGGAACCACGGCAACCATACTGACAACCATAAGAAACACCATTTCCACTCCTAACGCCAGAGATTTCTTTTTCTGAAATCAACAGCAAAACCAACAAGAACACCTGTTGTGTAACACAACAGATCAGACCACCTGAAACCAAAGCCAAGAATCAGTCCACCAATTTTCACAGACCGGATTGAATTGATCCAGTCTGCCTGATACAGCTGACTGAACTCAACAGCAAAAGAGATAAACACAGACAACAGCAGCAGTTCCTCTGCCGCTGCTCCCGGTGAAACAAACGCAAGGAAAGTGTAAAGGGCAAGAGCCCACAGAGTATCACCGGCATACTGCTGAATAAACACAGGCAGAACACTGCCGTGAGAAGACCGTGTAAAAAGACCGGCCCCAACAACGAAAAGCAGAATAACAATCAGTTTAAGCCTGCTTCTCCTTCCGTAGGAACTCATTTCTGTCTGGCCCTTTTAAACCTTCTACCGACCTTCAACAGTTCAAAGACAAGCAGGAAAACAGATGTTGAGCCTGCAATACACATCCAGTCGTTGAAGCCCAGAGGTGAAAAGTACAGAAAACGGGAGAGCACAGGAATGTTAACAAACAGAAGTATCATTCCGGCTGAGCCCATAATTGACCACAGCAGTATTCGGTTTGTAAAGACATTCCTGTTAAAGATGGAGGTGTAGTAGAACCTTCTTGACAGAACATTGGCAAACTGGCAGAAAGCGATTGTAAGGTAGGCAAGTGTTGTAGCCCTCATGTAGTCTACACTGCCTGTTGCTTCACCGCTGAAAAAGGTCATTCCCTCTCTGATGCCGCTGTAAGCGTAGTTGCCGAAAGCAAGCAATCCTATCAGAGCACCCAGCAGAAGAACCTCCATGGAAGTTTCTTTGTTCATAATGTGAGCTTTAAGATCTCTTGGTGCTTCTTGCATAATGCTCTTTGAAGAAGGGTCAAAAGTAAGAAATGTAAGAGGTAGCACTTCGGCAAGAAGATCAATCGCCAGTATCTGAATTGCCAGAATGGGAATTGCCCAGTCGCCCATGGATACAGCTATCAGACCCAGAATAACAACGCCAAGCTCTGCGGCATTAGTGGTCATGGTAGCAAGCACTGTTTTCTTCAGATTGGTGTAAATGGTGCGGCCTTCCTCTACTGCATAAACCAGGGAAGTAAAACTGTCATCAAGAAGAATAAGCTCCGCAGCCTCCTTGGACACATCAGTTCCGGTTATGCCCATGGCAACACCGATATTGGCTTTTTTCAGAGCCGGGGCATCATTCACGCCGTCCCCTGTTACAGCAACAACTTCTCCCTGGTCTTCAAGAATTGTAACTATGCGGAGTTTGTGTGCAGGGTTAACCCTGCTGAACACGATCGCCCTGCCGCCTGCCAGAATTTCACCCAGTTCGTCGTCATCCATTTTCTCAAGGTCAACACCAGTGTATACCAGAGGATCTCCGTCTTTTGAAAGACCAATCTCCCTGCCAATGGCCCTGGCGGTTATTGCATGATCTCCAGTCATTATTATCACGCGGATGCGGGCCTCATGGCACACCGCAATAGCCTCTTTTACACCCTCTTTCGGGGGATCCATCATAAACACCAGCCCAAGGAAAACAACATCCTTCTCGGCTGTCTCCATTGTGTAGTCGGAGCCGTCTTTCTCCAGAGGGCGGAAAGCAATAGCCAGCACTCGCAGGGCCCTGTCGGAGTACTCCTCGTTCAGCCTGGTTATCTCTTCCCTGTCCGCGTCGGTGATGGGAACCGACTTTCCGTTTCGGTAGATGTATCTGCTTATGGAAAGAACGCTGGCAGTGGCACCTTTCATGGCAAGCTGATAGCTGCTGCCGAACTGCCTGACTGAACTCATTCTCTTTCGCTCGGAGTCGAATGGAAACTCTATTATCTCCGGATTCTCAGTATCTTCATTGGGGCTTCTCGTACCCACCTTGGTGGACAGAGTAATCAGCGCAGCTTCCGTGGGATCTCCTACGGGATACCAGCTGTTATGGTCTTTGTCCGGCTCGTGTATCTCCGCATTTGAAGCCATGGTTCCGGCATCAAGCATGATTTCCATCTCGTCTATTTCAGCCTCAGACAGCTTTGTTCCGTCGCCGTGATGAATGCTTCCTTCCGGCTTGTAACCAAGACCTTGAACATCAAATACCTCACCGTTGAACCACAAACCTGTAACTGTCATTTCATTTTTTGTAAGGGTACCTGTTTTGTCTGTGCATATCACTGAAGTTGAACCCAGGGTTTCCACACTGGGCAGACTTTTTACAACTACTCTTCTTTCGGCCAGCCTTTTGCTGGCAGCACTGAGAGCAACTGTAACCTGTGCGGGAAGTGCCTGCGGTACGGAAGCAACTGCAATACCCAGAGCGTAGATCAAGCTGTTAAAAACGGTGAAACCCTGCTGAACCCCCACAAAAAACAGCACTGCACTCAGAAACACAACAATAGCTGTAAGCCACTTCGCAAGGTTGTTCAGTTCCATCTGCAGAGGAGACATAGCTGTAACTGTACCGGAAGCCATAGACGCTATCTTGCCCATCTCGGTGTTTCTGCCTGTTCGCACCACCAGACCTGTGGCACTTCCTGAAGCCACTGTGGTTCCCGTATAGGCCATGTTGTGTCTGTCTGCCAGAATGGCATCTCCATCCATGGCCTCGTTGTTCTTGTCCTGCGGCATGGATTCGCCTGTAAGAGAAAAGTCGTTTGTTCTGAGATTGTATGCCTCGAGCAGCCTGATATCCGCCGGGATCTTGTCTCCCGCTTCGACGCTTACAATGTCTCCGGGAACCAGATCAGCCTGGGGCAGTTCAACCAGCTGCCCTTTTACTATCACCTTTGCAGGCGACTGTATCAGTGCTTTAAGCTTCTCAAGTATCTTACCTGCCTTGTACTCCTGAACAAAACCGATAACGGCATTCACCAGCACTATGATGAACATCACAGCACCGTCCTGGTAACTCCCCACTGCGATTGAGATCACACCTGCAACTATCAGAACAATCACCAGCAGCTCTTTGAACTGAGAAAGGAACACCAGCCACTTTGGAACAGGTTTTTCAACGATTATTTCATTTGATCCGTGTTCCCGTCTCCAGGCCTCTGCAGCCTCTCTGGGCAGGCCGCTCATACTCGAACCAAGCTTTTTCAGTGCTTCGCCCGGAGTAAGTTTGTAAAAATCTGTGTATTCCAAATCTCATCCAATCATTAATGCCGCCGGGAACCGGCCGCTCACCAGGGAAAACATCGGAAAACCGCTTAATACCGCAGTTCACAGGAATATACTCCCTGCAACTGCTTTTCCGAAACAACAGGCTGTTTTTTTCAATTCTGTATATTATGCATTGGTATCAGCTACCCTGCAGCAACGGGAGAATGCGAATGGTAAACAAAAAACTGAATCTGCGGGGATACCTTTACATCGCCTTTCTCTCTGTACTCTGGGGCGCATCGTTCTTCTTTATCAAACTGACACTCCGCGAAATAACCCCCCTCACCATAGTTCTTGTA
>JAGGYZ010000176.1 GCA_021162285.1 Candidatus Fermentibacteraceae bacterium | reverse complement strand
GTGCTGAAAGTACCGTCATTGCGGAGCAGTGTTCCGTCAAGATCGGTTGCAAACATTGAAGTCTTTTTCATAGGGGGTAATATATTCCCCTTCCGCATTCATGGAGGAAGAATGAAAAAACTGGCGGTTTTTGATCTTGACGGTACACTGCATCACACCGAGCTTGCGCTGGCACCAGCTATAGCAAAGGCGGCGGCTGATATAACAGGAAAACCGGAACCCCCGTACGAAACTGTAAATTCTCTGTACGGTGAGCCGCTGGAAATGTTCTGCAAAGTTCTTGTGGGAACAGAAGAGCCGGATGTCTGTAAGAGATTTGTTGATCTGGTGCAGCTTCACCAGGCCCGGACTCTTCCCACCGACGGGAAGCTGTATCCTGGAGTGATAGAGATGCTTCAGAAGCTGCGGAGCATGGTTTTTGATCTGGCGGTTCTTTCAAATGCACACATGCAGTACCTTGAGCTTGTTACAAAAACGCTGGGAATCGGGAGTATGTTCGTCAGGCTGGTAGGGAGAACCGACGAAGCATCAAAAACAGCCAGACTGGCAGAGTTAAGCAGAGGTTACGATTTCACCGTTATGATCGGAGACCGATACCACGATATACAGGCAGGACTTGAAAATTCTCTGCCGGTGATTGCATGCTCTTATGGATACGGCTCAGCACAAGAACACCGGGGAAGTGTTTGTGTTGATTCTGCGGAGCAGATTGTTCCTGTGATTCAAAAAATGCTGTCAGAAATATCTTGACAGGGCAATCACTTTTCCGGCAACTCTTATGCTGGCACATGCGGGACCATGAAATTCCATTGTTTTGTATTGTTCATTGGCCGGAACAAGTCTGATTGTGTCTCCGCGGTGATAGAACTTCTTTACCGTTGCCTCATCATCTATCAGAACAACGGCCACTGTGCCTTCTTCGACGAAAGGTACCGGACGGACAAGAACAAAGTCTCCGTTCAGAATACCTGCATCTATCATGCTGTCTCCGTGGACCTCAAGCCAGAACAACCCGTCAAGACCCTGGAACCTTTCAGGTACAGGCATTCGCCCTTCTTCGTTTTCTTCAGCCAGAATAGGTAATCCCGCAGCTACCCGGCCTATAACAGGAGCCTGAAAGTCTGTTGTCCGCCTTCCGCTGCTGAATCTCTGTCCGGGAAGAGACAAAGCTCTTGCGGATCCGTCTTTCCTGTTCAGGTATCCTTTTTCAACCAGTCTGTCGATGTGACCCTTTACCCCTTTTGTGCTTTTCAAGCCAAATGATCTCTGGATTTCTCTGATTGATGGAGGGTAGCCATTATCGAGCATAAAAGTTCGAATAAAGTCAAGAAACTGCTTTTGTCTTGCCGTTAGATCACCATGCATTGAACTCTCCTTTCGGGGAACATGTGTTTACTATATGAGGAAAAACAACGCCCGTCAAGCAGCAAGTGCAGTTGCTTTAACCGGGTAATTGACAGGATCAGCAGTTACAGAATAAAGACCAGGCTATCCCGGCAAGTTGCTGTAAGTAGTTCATGAGGTTCCGACGGTTGAGGCTACTCCAGCAAGTTGCTGTAAGTAGTTCCTGGGGTTTTGACGGCTGAGGCTACTCTAGCAGATTGCTAAAATAAATCAGATAAACCGCAATCCTCCTGGCCAGATCATCATTGGACCCGTCAGTGTAAAGAATAACGCTGAAATTAAGAGCCTCCACTGTTCCATCGTTTCTGATTATAGCTACATCGCGGAATCGATGATTCTTCAGTCTTCCGTCGGAAGTAAGTTCAAAGATTCGTTCTTCGAAACTGTCGAGAAATTCATCATTGTCGATATAACCCAGAGTGTTGAAACCGGCATCTTCAATTCTTATTCTATCTGTATCGTCATCGCAGACTATTCTGCCGAGAGGCAGAAAAGAGGCGTCTTCAATTCTTCCGTCTTCGCGTACATAGGCTATCGTGTTGTAGCTGCTGTCTTCCAGGCGAAGATGTCCGGCAAAGGCCACTGCGGACAGCAACAAAAGCACTGATAAAAGAAATTTATTCAAATGGAGTACCTCCCTCTTTCAATTATATTGAGTGCATACATTCTCTAACCGGGAAGCCTGTGTCAAGTGGTATCATGTTATTATTGATTGTATTAACTGTATCAACGCTTTTGGACCCCTTGCCACTGGATTTGAATACTGCTTCAGAAGGGGATCTCTGCAGGTTGTACGGTGTAGGGATTTCCACAGCGAAAGCGATAGTGGAATACAGAGAAACCATTTCAGCCTTCTATTCCGTTGAAGAGCTTGTATTTGTTCCAGGGGTAGGTCTCGCTACCCTTGAAAGTCTGCTTCCTTTTATAACCGTTGAGTGTCCTGATGTTCCTGTTGACAGGTCTCATTTTCTTCTGGAGGGCGTACCTGATGATACCCTTCTTACTGTGGTATTTCTTGATGTAGGAAACGGAGATGCAATTCTGCTTCAGGCCGGAGAGAACACATGGCTTATAGACGGAGGTCCTCCGGGAGAAGGAGCTATGAGAGCTCCTGTGGTTCAACGGTTAAGAGAGTGCGGTATAGATACCCTGTCAGTGGTTGCTTTCACGCATCCCCATGCGGATCACATAGGTGGATGCAGAGATGCCCTGGAGGTGTTTCACTGCAATATGCTTATAGATCCCGGAATTGACTTTGCATCCGGCGTATACGAAGGGCTGCTTCAGTACGCAGTGGATTCTGAATGCGGTTATTCAATTCTATCCATTGGAGACAGATGGGAATTATCTGATCATGTTACAGTTGAGGTTGTTTGGCTGGAACGGGGAGCTGGCAGCCCGAATGAAGCATCTGCTGTGTATCTGGTCACATGCGGTAACTTTACTCTGCTGCTTACAGGAGATATAGAAAACGAAACCATAACGCGGATGACTCCATTCCAGACACCTGTAACAGTTATGAAAGTTCCCCATCACGGTAGCAGGAGCTCACTTTTCCCCCCGTGGCTAAGAAAAACGGCTCCACAGTTTGCCGTGTTCAGCTGCGGCAGAGACAACCCTTTTGGCCATCCTCACACGGAAGTTCTCAGAGCCTGGGAAGACACCGGTGCGCGAATCTTGCGAACCGACCGCCAAGGCAATATTTTCCTGTATACTGATGGAGAGTCTATCAATTTTACTTATTCCTTCCTACTCTGAGAGAAGTTAATGAGAACAGGTTCAAAAATATCTCCATATCTGTATATACTGCCTGCACTTATCATAGTTATCTGTTTCAGAACAATTCCTATCCTTGCCAGTTTTACCGCTTCTTTCTCCGATTACGACATTGGAGGATTCCACGGCTTTGTAGCTTTTTCGAACTATGAAAGAATGTTTACCGATGACAGGTTCTGGAGCAGTGTAAGCAATACTGTGTTTTTTGTGCTGGGTGTTGTTCCTGCCGGAATTGCGATTCCGCTTGTTCTGGCAATGCTTCTTCGTGGGGAACTTAAGGGTAAAGCCATCTATAGAACCATCTATTTTTTGCCTGTTGTAACCTCCGCCGTGGCGGTGTCTGTCGTCTGGACGTGGCTGTTCAAGCCTGAAGCCGGTCCGATAAACGGGGTTATTACTGCTCTTGGCGGGAATCCTCTGATGTGGCTTCGTGAACCCCGCGGTATCTTTGAAATGATGCTTTCTCCCCTTGGAATCCACCCGGGAGGTATCTTTGCCGGGCCCAGCCTTGCGCTGGTTTCTCTGATGATTGTCAGTGTCTGGAAGAGTATAGGATACAACACAGTTCTGTTTCTCGCGGGGCTGGAGAATATCCCCGGTACATACTACGAGGCAGCAAAGCTTGATGGTGCAGGGAAATGGGGAACATTCCGGCATATCACCTGGCCTCTGCTTTCCCCGACAACATTCTATGTTTTGATCATGAGTACCATCGCCTCTTTCCAGACCTTTGCTCTGGTGTATGTAATGACACCTCCTCCAGGCGGCGGCCCGCTGGGAACAACCAATGTGATAGTTTTCTACCTGTTCCAGAAGGCATTTGACCGGTTTGATATAGGTTACGCCAGCGCCATAAGCGTTTTCCTGTTTGTTGTACTTCTGGGACTGACGATTTTACAGCGGCGTTTCGGAGAGAGAAGGGTACACTACTCGTGAAAAAAGCACAACTGCTGAAGCAGGCCCTTCTTCTTGCCGGCGGCATTGCCATGCTGATGCCTTTTCTCTGGATGGTTTCCACCAGTCTTGAACAGGGTGGTCTTCAAAACTATGTAGAGGCCTGGAACAGAGTTCCTTTCGGAACCTACTTTCTCAACACCCTGATCGTTACTGGAATCACTCTGGTAGGTGTTCTTATTACCAGCTCTCTGGCAGCCTATTCTTTTGGAACCATGTCTTACCCGGGCCGGGACAAACTGTTTCTTCTTTTTCTTTCCACAATGATGGTTCCGCAGCCAGTATACCTTGCTCCAAGTTATGTGATCCTTGCAAAGCTGGGATGGGTGGATACATACCTTGCTTTGATTGTTCCATGGACCACAAATGTTTTCAGCATTTTTCTTCTGAGGCAGCATTTCATGACTCTTCCCAAGTCTTTGTACGAAGCTGCCAGGCTTGATGGCTGCAGCAGGTTCGCTTACCTGTGGAGGGTTGCTCTTCCCCTTTCCAAATCGGTGATAGCAACCATTATGCTCTTCAATGTAATAGGGTCCTGGAACAGCTTCATGTGGCCTCTGGTTGTTACCCATTCAGAGAAGCTTCGAGTTCTTCAGGTCGGGCTCAGTTACTTTAATCAGGAGCAGTCAAGCAACTACCAGCTGCTCATGGCAGCATCCACTTTCAGTGTTCTTCCTCTGATAATACTGTTCCTGTTTGCTCAGAAGCACCTGGCTGCCAGCTATTCCCGTTCCGGTCTCAAGGATTGATCATGATTTTTGTTTTGCTTGTTTTTGTTCTGGGTTCTCTTTCGGAAGAGGCAGATTCTTTTATGAATGAATATCTGTTCAACGGATATTCTTCCCAGTGGAGCCGGGGAGTATATTTGTCTGCAGGGGAGCCTTTATCGTTTTTAATCTATCCCGGGTCCAACCTCGAGGGTGTTCTCTGCGGGCTTGGTGGTAGTGCTGTTTACGACCTCCGCCTGGAACTCCAGGGAGGTGGGATGGATATCATAGATGAACAACCGGACGATCTGCCGGTTCTTCAGTTTGTAACAGGCTCTGGTTCTGTTGCGTACACGGTAACGGTAACTGCAGTGGAGATGCTGTACGGTGCAAGAGCAGACAGTGCCTACATCTTCTTTGCCATGAGACCAGTGTTGGAGGATACAGAGAATTCAGTTCCGGTTGAAACGGACTCAGAAATAACAGGAGAATAAAATGAAACTGACTTGTACTCTGGTACTTTTTGCTTTTCTTGCAGCCAGCGCAGGGGGAACGGCAGGTTTTGCTTTTCTGCAGATACCGGCAGGAGCCAGAGCCGTTGCCATGGGCGGAGCTTTCACCGCCGTTCCGGGAGATCCGATTTCTCTGTACTGGAATCCGGCAGCCTCAGCTAATTTGAAAGAGAGTGAACTTACAACAACCTACACCAGTTATATGATGGATATGCAGGCCGGTTTTGCCGGGTGGGTCAATCCTGGCGAGAACGCGGTAATAGGTGTATCTCTGAACTACTTCTACGGTGGCAGCTTTGACAGAACAACCATGGAAGATCCTCTTGGAACAGGGGAGCAGTTCTCATCCAACAGCATGGCTCTGGCCGGGACATGGGCGAAACCCCTTTCAGAGAGTATTTCCCTGGGAGCCACAGGCAGGTTTATCTATTCTCAGATAGACAGCTACAACGCAAACGGTTTCAGTGTAGATATCGGTGGAATGTACACTCCTTCGGCCCTGCCGGGATTTGCCGGTGCCATCGTAGTAAGGAACGCTGGAGTTCAAACAAAAGCTTTTTACAGCGAGAATGACCCTATGCCCACGGAGATTGCTGCAGGAGTTTCTCAGGCTTTATTAAACGATAATCTTCTTGTTGCAGCAGATGCAACTATGCCGCTGGAAGGAGACTTTGACTTCGCCGCGGGAATAGAATACAAACCGGTTGAAATGCTTGCACTGAGAACGGGCTGGAGTCTTTCAGCAAAAGACACAGCAGACAATGCCGGCGGAGGATTAATTGATGCAATGGGTTTCGGGATGGGAACCAGTTACGATCAGTTTTCGCTGGATTATACCTGGAAACCCTGTGCCGATCTGGGCAACACCCACAGGATTTCTCTGGGAATGAATATTTAATTCAGAGTTGACTTTTTTGCAGACAAGCGCTATAATCGCTGCTCAATCGCGGGGTGGAGCAGTTCGGTAGCTCGTTGGGCTCATAACCCAAAGGTCGTAGGTTCAAATCCTGCCCCCGCTACCAG
>JAGGYZ010000154.1 GCA_021162285.1 Candidatus Fermentibacteraceae bacterium | reverse complement strand
CTGCTTTTTGCAGGCCGGGGAACCATGAGTACGAAATTCAGGAACAGACTTGAGATGATGTCAGATGTGCTTTCCAGCTGTGTGAAGAGGCTGCTTCCTCATAGTTGATACAGTAAAGAAAGTTATCACAGCAACCAGTCCCGCCATTGCGAACACAGCCCACGGGCCAACCTTCATCCACAGGATTCCGCCTATCACAGGAACAGTCATGGAAACTATGTGATCGATGGTTCCGCCAAGCCCTATGGTAGGTACCATTTCAGCTTTGTTTTCTATTATGCTGGAGAGGTATGTAGTTCTTGCCATGGAAAGACTGAAGAGAAGCTCGTCCAGCACAAAGAAACAGTACAGAAGAGCAAGTGCCGTTCCCGGACCTGCAAGCTGTGGAACAACTGCATAGGCAGTACTTAACAGCAGAATCAGAACTGCGTCCGCCATAAGAACCGTTCTTTCACCAAGCCTGTCAATGAGTTTACCGAAAACCGGTTTGAGAAAGATGCCTATCAGAGCGCTGGCACCCATCGCGAGAGCCAGCTGAGGTGCTCTCTGGTTGTATACAGAAACAAGAAGCCAGGGGGCGAAAGTGAGGAAAATCTGTTTTCTGGCACCGAAAAGCATGCTCAGAGCATAGAACAGTCGGTATTTCTTTCTGAATACAAATCTTTTCGCTGTGGTTCTATCCCTGTCTCCCGTAGAATGCGGCAGGCTGAGGGATATAAAGATGCCTGGAATCAGAAGAGCTGCACCAACGATCCACGTAACCTTGAAATCGGTTTTAAGCTGGCTCATTAGAATCCACACAATAGCCGTTCCCGTAATCAGGCCGATGGATCTGAAAGCTCCCACCCTGCCCAGCACCCAGCCTCTTCTGCCCTGCCCGGCAATTTCTATTGCAGTGGTATCTCGAAGAGGAATAAAAGCGTGCATTGCAGATGACCATACCACCATGAAAAGAACAAATCGCAGAAGAGAATCGGTAAGAAAAGCAAATCCCAGAAAAGCCGCAATTCCCACCACAAACACCATGGCAATCGCTTTGCTCCGCTGAATTCTTACAAGAAACCCTGCGATAAACACCAGAAGAAACCCAGGGAATTCCCTTGGAACCTCTAGAACCCCACGGACTTCACCGTTTACTCCCAGCTCATTTCTGAGATAGTCCGGCATTACACTCATAAATATGGTGCTAACCGCTCCAAGCAGAAGAACTGTAACCAGCAGTTTAACAAGCGGGGTTTTCACTGATATCTCCTTCCGGGAATCAGGAAGATAATCACACCGGAGCCAGCAACAAAACATGGCGGAAATTACAGGACGGATATATACTACTTTGTTATATTTCGGGGTTGATTTACAACTAAAGATTCCGCAAATCTATACCGGCAGGGAAAACCCACCGGTGAAAGCAGCCGGTGTTCATTCGCGGACTTCTCCAATATGAATGGACAGAAAATGAACGAGCCTGTTAAAAGATCTGATGTCCCTGTTGAAGATACATGGGACCTGACCGCATTGTACAAAACCGTTGAAGACTGGGAGCGTGATCTGAAAAGTGTTTCCGGGCTTCCGGAAAAGATTTCTTCCTACAGAGACATCGCTACTGAATCTCCTGAAAAACTGCTTGAGGTAATTGAAGCTCTCCTCGATGCCAACCGTAAAGTTGAAAAGATTTTCACCTATTCCCACATGATTCTTGATCAGGATCTATCAGATCCTGTCGGCAGTGAGATGAACCAGAAAGCAATGGATCTTATCACCAACCTCTCAGCCTCTGCCAGCTGGTTCAACCCTGCAGTTCTTTCAGTGCCGGAAGAGACGATGAAAAACTGGATTGACAGCACACCTCTTTCCACCTACAGGGTCTGGCTTGAAGACATTCTGCGGAACAGGCCGCACACGCTTTCTGCCGCCGAAGAGAGAATTATGGTTCTCGCCTCTGATGCAACGCGGGGCTTCATGGGTACTTTCGGAAAGCTGAACAATGTTGAAATACCGGCAAGGTTTCCCGAGATACTTGATGGTTCCGGAAAGAAGATCAAACTCTCCCACGGAAATTTCATTCCCCTTCTTCAGGGGCCGAACATCGATGTAAGAAAAAACGCCTTCAAGGGTTTCTACAAAGAGCTGAAAGGCAACACTGAAACCCTGGCTTCCCTTCTAGACGGTCAGGTAAGAACAAACATCTTCCGTGCGAAAGCAAGGAATTTCCCGTCTGCCATAGAAGCTTCACTGTTCCAGGACAGGGTTAGCAAAACCGTTTACACAGCTCTTATCAACTCTGTACACAAGAGTCTTCCGGTTATGCACAGGTACTACTCAATGAAAAAGCGTGTGATGGGGCTTTCAAAAATGCACCTCTACGATGTTTACACTCCCACGGTACACGATGTTGATGCAAACTACACGGTGAGCCAGAGCGAGGAGATGACCCTTGAGGCTGTAAAACCTCTCGGAGAACTGTATACAAACACACTTCGTCAGGGTTTTAAAGACCGCTGGACAGACAAGTACGAGAACATCGGAAAGAGAAGCGGTGCATACTCCGGAGGCTGCTACGACAGCCACCCGTACATGCTGCTTAACTTCTCCGGCACACTTGATTCTGTGTTTACAATGGCCCATGAATCAGGCCATTCAATGCACAGCTGGTTCTCAAAAAACAACCAGCCCTACCACACATCAGACTACAGAATACTTGTAGCCGAGGTTGCCAGCATCACCAATGAGATGCTTCTGGCAAACTACCTGAGAAGAAAAACAGATGACAAAGATATGATCGCCTACCTCATTGACAGTCAGATAAATGATTTCAGAACTACACTGTTCAGGCAGGCCATGTTTGCCGAGTTTGAAATGCTTATTCACAATCAGGTTGAACAAGGCGGTGCCCTCTCCAGGGACTGGCTCAACAAAACCTACTACGATCTGGTTAAACTTTACCACGGTGATGCCTTTGAGTATGACAGCGACGATTCACTGATTGAAACAGAGTGGGCCAGAATACCGCACTTCTACTACAATTTCTACGTTTACAAATACTCAACAGGTCTTGCTTCTGCTGCCTCAATAAGCAGCAGAATAATCAATGGAGACACCGGGGCTGTTGATAAATACATCAGCTTCCTCTCCTCCGGAGGATCTAAGCCTCCTCTGGAACTGTTAAGAGGCACCGGAGTTGACCTGGAAACACCTGTTCCAGTTGAGGATGCAATGAGGAAACTGGACGGTCTTGTATCAGATCTGGAGAAGCTGCTTGAAAAGTAAACAGGAAGATCTGACCAGATACCTTGAACTGGCTTTCAATCAGGCCAGAGAACTGGTTTACATCAAAGACAGTCAGCTGCGTTTTCTTACCTGCAACTGGGCTTTTTCCGACTTCTTCGGTCT
>JAGGYZ010000077.1 GCA_021162285.1 Candidatus Fermentibacteraceae bacterium | reverse complement strand
GAAAACCTGACACATGCATTATATGAAATATCAAAAAGGATAGCACGGCTGCTCATTTGTAAAAAAACTCATAATCGCCTTTATCCATGCGTTTGTACTGAACAGGCAATGGAACAAAAACGACAGGGAAAGGGTAATACATACTAGCTGGGTCTGAATTGGAACAGACAGGAGTGTGCAATGGATCGTGACAGAAATAATCAGGCAGGTGCCGGAGTCAGAATCCTGATTTCTCTCCCGTTCCTGGCAGCAGGTGTGGTTCTGATAAAGCTTCATAACCCACAGGCAGTACTGGGAATCCTATCTCTTCTTGTTGGAACTTTGTTGCTTGCACCACCGCTGCTCAGTGTTATCACCGGATCTGCAGGATCTATCTTTTTTCCCAGGAAAGGCAGACAGCAGGTCAACCTGATGTTCAGCATACCAGAGTCCAGAATCATGGAGGGGAAGTACAACGAGGCACTCAAACTGCTTCAGGATATGATACCAAGAGACCCGAAGCGGCTGGAAATCTATATACGGATAATGGATCTCGCCATAAACAAAATGCACCAGCCTGAAACAGCCATGGAAGCACTTCAAAAAGGATTGAAGAAAATAACCAGCCGCAACGACAAGAAAGCACTCAAGGAACACTACAGCAGGCTGATAGACTGAAGAAAATCCTTAACCTTTGACCAGTATCCTGTCCAGCACTCCGTTTACAAAGGAACCTGTTTTGGCTCCCTCAAATTCTACAGCCAGACGGACTGCCTCCTTTATTGCCACCGGTGCGGGAATTGAAAGATAGTTTTTCTCAGCTGCCGCCTGCTCAAGAATCAGTTTTGTTACCGGTGTCAACCGATCAAAAGACCAGTTTATAAGAGATTCGGAGATAAGTGCATCTATTTCTTCCCTGTTATCTTCAACCACCTCTGCCAGTTCTTTCATCCACACTCTGGTTTCTGCATCAGGTATTCTGGTGCTCATACTCATCAGTTCCATGTTCTCGGAAACTGTCTGTCCGTTTGCATCAGCTGCATACCTGCATTGCAGAAGAAATTTTCTGCCCCTGGTGCGAAGACCCAAACTACTCCTCCACACTTTCAGATATGTCTTCTGTGAATCCATTGATCTGCCCGTAAAGGCTTGACAGTTCAAGAGCAGTCATTGCAGCATCAAAACCCTTGTTTCCATTCTTTGTACCGGCTCTGTCCACTGCCTGATCAACAGTGTCAGCAGTAATCATGCCGTACACCACCGGAACTTGAGAGTTCATCCCGGCAAGAGCTATGCCCTTTGCATTCTCTGATGCTACGAAGTCAAAGTGCGGAGTCTCCCCGCGAATAATAGCACCCAGACAGATAACTGCATCAAAGGACCTGCTTGAAGCCAGTTTTGCCGCAACTGCTGGAATTTCCCAGGAACCCGGTACCCAGAAAACATCAACATCCTCTTCTTCCACTCCGTGACGGATAAGGCAGTCCTGCGCTCCGTCGAGAAGCCTGCCTGTAATAAAACTGTTGAACCGGGACACAACAATAGCAGCTTTCAGACCATTACCTTCAAGTTGTCCTTCATGAATCCAGGCCATCTTCATCAACTCCCTTCAGCAGGTGTCCCATTCTGTCTCTCTTGGTTCTGAGATAGAAACGGTTTTCTTCAGTGGGACGAACTTCAATTCCCACACGCTCCGTAACACGGAGACCGTAACCGGACAGCCCTATTATTTTCTTTGGATTGTTTGTCATAAGTCTGATTGAGGTCAGTCCCATATCGCTGAGAATCTGAGCCCCAATACCGTAATCTCTGAGATCGGGAGGGAATCCCAGCTTAATATTGGCATCAACAGTATCCAGACCGTTATCCTGGAGATGGTACGCCTTGATTTTATTAGCCAGCCCTATTCCTCTGCCCTCCTGCGCCATGTACAGTATTACACCGCAGCCCTCGTCGTTTACTCTTCTCATGGCAGCGTGAAGCTGGCTTCCGCAGTCACATCTTCTGCTGCCGAATACATCCCCTGTAAGACACTGAGAATGCACCCTTACCAGAATGCTCTCATCTTTTGTGATATCGCCTTTATACAGAGCAACGTGTGCTTCTCTGTCGATAAGACTCTCGTAAACTCTAACCTGAAACTCACCGAAATCAGTTGGCAGAGAAGCCTCTGCAACACACTCTACAAGTATTTCATTCTTGTGACGGTACTTAACCAGGTTTTCCACCGACGTAAGCAGCAGACCATGCTCCTGCGCAAAAACCTTCAGTTGTGGAAGCCTTGCCATGGTTCCGTCTGCATTCATTATCTCACAGATTACGCCGGACGGGTGAAGACCGGCCAGCCTTGCCATATCAACTGCAGTTTCTGTATGACCTGTTCTTCTCAGCACGCCGCCATCCCTGGCTGCAAGCGGGAATATGTGCCCGGGTCTGCCAAGATCTTCCGGCACAGTATGAGGGTCAATGGCAACGGAAATAGTTTTTGCTCTGTCTGCAGCACTGATACCTGTGGTTACACCGTCAATAGCGTCTATACTCACGGTAAAGGCTGTTTTATGCAACGATGTGTTTTTGGGAACCATCTCGTGCAGATCAAGCCTGGCCAGGTGCTCTTTTTTCATTGCAAGGCAGATCAGTCCTCTGGCGTGTGTAGCCATGAAATTAATACTCTCTGCATCACAGAACTCTGCTGCTACAAGGAGATCGCCTTCATTCTCTCTGTTCTCATCATCAACAACAACAATCATTTCACCGCGTTTTATGGCGGCAATAGCTTCTTCAGCTCCTGCGAGACTGTTCAAGATACTCCCTCAGCGATTTACTGGATCTGGCTGCCTGTGCAGCCTGTGTTACATACTTGCCTATTATATCGAACTCGAGATTAACTCTGTAACCTGGTTTCCACTCCCCTGCAGTTGTTGTTTTCAGGGTTTCGGGAATAACGGCAACCACAAATGCCCTCCGGGTTACTGAAACCACAGTAAAGCTTATACCGGCAACTGCCACAGAGCCCTTCTCTACCAGCAGAAGTGAACTCCTCTGCTGGAAGGAAATTGAGAATTCACTGAAACCGGAGGTCTTTTTCTTCTTCGTCACAATTCCGGCTTCATCAATGTGTCCAGTGACAATGTGACCGTGGAACCTTCCGTCTGCCGGCATCGACCTCTCCAGATTAACTCTGGCGCCTGGTACAGGTACAACAATTCTTCTGAAAGTTTCAGGGGAGACATCAAAAGACAGGATGTTTTTCTTTACACCTGTAACAGTGAGACACGAGCCGTTAACCGCAAGACTGTCACCGCGCACAAGGCTGAGATCCGTATCGGATTCAACCTGAAATCCTGCGCCTGTACTTCTGACGGTTCCCATGGCTTCAATCAACCCTGTAAACAACTCGCCCCTCCGTAAGAATATCATTCCCGATCATTGTTATCGTAACATCTTCCATTCTCAGAATATGCTGTATTCCATCTATGCCAAGATCCCCCACAAGCGGAATTCCTGTACTGCCCAGCAACGCCGGCGCTGTGAATATGCTTAACCTGTCAACAAGGTGATCCCTCAACAGTGAAGCGGCAAGAGTCCCTCCGCCTTCACACAGAATCAATCCCAGCCCCTGCTCTGCTGTTTTAACAAAAAGCTGCTTTGGAGTTTGTATACCTTCCCACACTTCAACTGCATTGGGGAAACTCTCCGGGCTGTCTGTTGCCACAACCGTTCTGCCAGGCAGGTTGAAGAGCTTCAGTTTTTCGGGCAGAAACCTGCCTGAAAACACGATTCTCACTGGCTGGTTTTCGTCTGAACACTGCACATCTCTCACTGTAAGCTCTGGATCGTCGGCAACTGCCGTACCTCCTCCAATGAGAACGGCATGTGAATTCCGTCTGTATTCATGAACCCTCTTTCGTGCCTCCGGACCGGTTATCCATCTGCTTGAGCCATCTGCCGCAGCACTTTTCCCGTCAAGAGTTCCAGCCATTTTCAGGTGAACAAAACTTCTTCCTGTAGCGATGTAGTGAAGGTACACCTCATTCAGTTTTCTTGCTTCTTCTTCGAAAAGACCAACTTCAACATCGATCCCGCTGTTTCTAAGAAGCTCAATTCCCTTCCCTGAAACAAGGGGATTTGGATCTTCCATGCCAACCACAACCCTTGTCACTCCGGAGCTGGTTATGGCATCTGCGCATGGTGGCGTTTTCCCGTGATGGCTGCACGGTTCCAGGGTAACAACCATGGTACAGCCGGTTACATCACCGGCCTTCTCCAG
>JAGGYZ010000235.1 GCA_021162285.1 Candidatus Fermentibacteraceae bacterium | reverse complement strand
CCTGGCCAGCGTTTCGTTAAGCGACAATGCCAGGCTGTTGTGCTCTCTGGTGTGACCAGGAGCTGCCCTTGCTCCCAGTTCACCCCTTCTCACCCGGTCGGCAACACTGGCAAGATCACTCATCGGACCGGCAATTCTTCTTGAAATTATCCATCCGCTGATCACAGCTACTACAAGCGCTGTCAGTATAATGAGAAGCATTTCCTTCACTACGGGTTGCAGAGCGGCGGAGTAGCTGTCAAAGAACAGACTGGTTCTAACAACTGCAGTAATTGAATCTCCAAGAACAACAGGAACTGCCGTATACAGCATTTCTCTGCCCAGGGTTTTGCTGAATCTTACCGACCGCCCCGGAACCCCGTTAAAGGCTGCAATAACTTCAATCCTTGTTCTGTGGTTTTCCATTTCATCGGGATCTTTTTCACTGTCTGCAACAACGGAACCATCTCTGCTGATTACAGTGATTCTTGTGTCCATTGTCGTTGCAACTTCGTTAACCAGAGAATTAAGAGCAGCAGATGTAGAGTCTGTAATGTAACTTTGCACAACGGGAACAAGAGCGTATGCAGACCTGGTTAAATCCTCCATGGCTCGCTCTCTGGATGCAGATCTCAAGGTTGTAAAGACTACAGCAGTAATACCCACAGCAAGAAGAGCAATCATCCACACATACCCGCGCAGAATAGAATGAAGCAGAGAGGGAACCTGTCCTGATCCTGTATTCTGCATCAGACAGTCTCTTCCGCTCTGTAGCCAATACCCCGAACATTCTGAACAATTCCCGAAGCTGAACCAAGTTTTTCTCTGATGTTTCTTATGTGAACATCAACGGTTCTTTCAAACACAAACTTCTCACCATCCCAGAGCAGACTAAGCAGTTCCGTGCGGGAAAACACCTTGCCTCTTCCCTCAAGAAGAATTCTCAGTATTCTGAACTCTGTGGAGGTAAGCTCTTTTAATTCTCCGTTAACCTTTAAGCGGAAAGTCTCAGTATCCATTTCCACAGCACCGCAGACAATGATGTTACCCCTTCTCTCTGCAGATTCGTGTCTTCTCAAGACGGCTCTAACCCTGGCTGTAAGTTCTCTTGGACTGAATGGCTTTGTTACATAGTCGTCTGCTCCCATTTCCAGCCCCGCCACTTTGTCGGCTTCATGACCAAGAGCTGTAAGCATTATTACAGGAAGATCCGGAATATCCTCAGATTCTCTAATCCTTACACAGATGTCTGTTCCCTGCATGTCTGGAAGCATGATGTCCAGGATACAGAGTGCCGGCTCATTCCCCAGAGAAAGCCATCTGAAAAAATCACTGCCGTTTTCAAAAGAAACTGTATCAAAACCTGCCCTCTTCAGATGGAGTTCTACCAGTTCTCTGATGTCCTGCTCATCATCGATTACTGCAATGGTAGTCACGATTTATGCTCCGCTCCAGTTGGCAACAGGAATCTTGATCTCAAGCCGCTCCGGGAATTTTCCGGAACAGTATATCAGTCTCAATATCACCCAATATCTTTACCTGAAACTTACCATACTGCTCGAGACAAGCCTGGTCAAACATGCCTGCCTGCAGAATTTCAATGGAAACTGTCCAGCGTCATTGCCCTCCGGACGCCAGCCCCGCCATGCCTGGCTTGAACCAGAGTGGATAACCTGCTTCGAGCCCTTCCCTGGGATATGGGATATTTTCCGTGCTATCCATTTCAGGGGATCTGCAACATCGAAGTTCCTGGCAAGGACGCGGTGAAAGTATTCTCCCCGGGAAAGCACGGTATCCGAACCTTCATTGGATGTCATCCCATCAAGGAAGAAGGGAACCCTTGAGATGCATTAGTTCAGAACCTTTCGACCGGTCTGATCATCGAACTACGATCATCCTCCCGGAGTCTATGAAATCACCTGCCTGCATGCGGACAACGTATAGCCCTGCACGAAGATCACTAACAACCGCTTCGTGCACACCAGCAGTCAGTGCGCTGTACATCAGCTCAGTAACAACTCTTCCGGAAACATCGAAAACAGTTATACAGACATCTTCAGTCTCAGGGATCTCAAATTCAACAAGCGCCATTCCATACGAAGGATTTGGTACTGCATTGTGCAAAGCATAATTATTTGTACCGGCTGATTCATCAGCAACAATCGGAACAGGCGGCGCAACGGTAAACTCCTCGCTCCATCCGGAATAGCCGAGATCGTCTTCTATGTAAATCATGTACTCAGTACCGGGAACCCAGCTCACTGGCACTGGACCGCTGAAAACCCAGGAGCCGGTATTAGGAGCTGATGCTGCAAGAGTGTCAACTAATACCGCTCCGTCGTAGAGAATGATACTAACGGTGTCGCCGTAATCATCTGCCCAACTGACGGGAAGGCCCGTTTCATTTTGCGTCCATATGGTTGAACTGTCCGGCTCTATAACATAAAAATACGCATGCAGGCCGAGGCTGTGCCAATATCCTCCAGCAACCACCACACAACCCTCATTGGGCGCGGGCACATTGCACTGGTCTAAGCTGTTATCCCCCCATGCCACTATCGAGCCGTCCTCTTTCAGCCCCAGGCTGTGATCAGCTCCCCCGGCAGCCGCCACAAAACCCTCATTGGGCTCGGGCACATTGCACTGGCCGTAGTTGTTGTAACCCCATGCAACTATCGAGCCATCTTCCTTCAACCCGAGGCTGTGTAAATATCCACCGTCAACCGCCACAAAATCCTCATTGGGCCTGGACACATTGCACTGGCCGTAATCGTTAAAACCCCAGGCCACTATCGAGCCATTTGCCTTCAGGCCGAGGCTGTGCAAGTGTCCCCCCGCAACCGCCACAAAACCCTCATTGGGCGCTGGCACATTGCACTGGCCGTTTCCGTTGCAACCCCAGGCTACTATCGAGCCGTCTGCCTTAAGACCAAGGCTGAAATAACCTCCTGCTGCAACTGCCACGAAATCCTCAT
Organism: Candidatus Fermentibacteraceae bacterium; assembly: GCA_021162285.1. Lineage (GTDB taxonomy): Bacteria > Fermentibacterota > Fermentibacteria > Fermentibacterales > JCC-6 > Sabulitectum. The sequence continues at coordinate 146 of JAGGYZ010000235.1, read as the reverse complement.
TAGGTTCGGGCACATCGCACTGGCCGTAGTTGTTGTAACCCCACGCCACTATCAAGCCGTCTGACTTAAGGCCGATGCTGTGATAAGCTCCTCCTGCACCCGCCACGAAACCCTCATTGGGCGCAGGCACATTGCACTGACCCTGG
>JAGGYZ010000134.1 GCA_021162285.1 Candidatus Fermentibacteraceae bacterium | reverse complement strand
TATGCGATTCTTGAACTGTCGTTGTATCCAGCCCAGATAAGATGAAATCTTCCCAAGTCATCTCTTTCCAGAAACTGAATCCTCCTTGAAGTATTCGCCGAATCAGTAGCCAGAATGGGAGTACTCCAACCTGGCCCTACAGTTACACCAAGGCAGGCAAGCAGAATTAAGCCTATCATTCCAGTACACCTGACCTGCCACTATCATGCTGAAACTGTGTCCATGGTGCATAACCAGTGGCACAGCTTCCAAATTCCCAGCAATGCAGCATGCCGTCGTTTGTACCAAATACTATCTCAACCTTGCCGTCTCTGTCCAAGTCACCTATAGCAAATCCCCCAGTTGCTGTAACCCCTTCAGGAAGAGTGTAAGGGAAATCAAGTGTCGTACTTAGTGGGTCACCATCGGAATCAATGCCTATCAGAGTCCAGTCTCCATCGAGGGAGGTGCTGAACAGCACATCATCATCTCCTGTTCCATTCAGGTTTCCAAGGGCAGTAGGACTTAGAAAAGATCCCTCAGATGCCCCATCGAATTCAGTAGTTGGGAAATCAGTTAGGCTTTGACCCAGCACATTCCAAGCCATGCACTGTCTTTCAGAAGGGAGAATAAAGGCATCAGGGCCTCCAGGGAATTCAGCCCAATCAGCAAATACTCCCCAATTTAGTTTAGTGGAGCTAAGAACACTTGTTTTCACACATGAAATCTCTGGTGAAATTTCATCGGGCTCAATGAGCATAGCAGGATCTCCTGTTGTATCAAATACTCCCTGGGGGTAGCCAACAGATCCTATTCCCGAAAGCATGCCGGCTGAAAGCCTTATGCCATGGTTGACATACTCTTTCCAGGTATCTGAATATTCATGTGATGAAGATCCCCAGTTGTAAATCTCAAAGGATGTCTTCTCTTCCTGGGGAGGGAATATAGCTGAGCCTCCACCATTTAGATAGACTGCATCATCATATGTACTGCCAGTTACTCCGGCAACTACCAGAGATACAGGGGATCTTAAACCAGTGTACACAAAGTCTTTCGTTGCAATAGGGTTCATACTGTTGTTTTCCCAGTAATACAGTTTAAGATACCTGCCATCTGCTGATGCCGTGCATAGTTCAAGTCCAGTTCTACTATGCAAGTTCCCAACAGCATAAACATTACTTGCTCCGGTAAGTGTGTAAAGGACTCTACCCAGGTTACTAATTATCTTGATCTCGTTATCACTGCTTGCAATAAGCAGCTCTGTTTCTCCATCCTGATCAAGGTCTGCAGCTAAAGGATGGCCACCACCACCAAAACCTTCAGAAGAAAGCTCCCAGATTGGGGTTCCGTCATCCTCAAATGCTGCTAAAGTATTTCCTGCAAGAACAACAACCTCAAGTTCTGTATCTGTGTCCAGATTAACCAGCAATGGTGTAGTGTTAACAACTCCTGGTGCTGCCAGCGGTCTGTTATCAACAAGCCATTCAGAATCTACAGGATAGGTGTCATTAAGTTGAATGGTTTGGACGCATGAATTATTCCCTCTCCAACTGTCGCTGCAATCTTCGTCAGAATCAACTACAATAGTAACATCTATTTCCATTGGTGGGACAAACCAAGCGGGACAGATCCATGTAGCAGTTACTTCTATTGAGTCTCCAGCTATAATTTCGCCGCAGTTCACATCAATGACAGTGCTATTTGATCCATTCCTCAAAGTAATCTCAGTGTTGAAACTTGAAGCAGAGTTCTGAGCTCCATTGTTCCTAATTGTAAATGAGAGTGGTAAAGTTGTAGATGTTGCTCCCTCTATAGGATACTCAGAGATATCAACGTCTCCTGGGAAAACAAGAAGATCACAATTGTTTGGATATCTAACTCTATCACTTATATCAAGAGCTGGATCACCAAGAAGATTGAACTGGCCCATTTCCTGCTTATAGAAGCCCGAAGAGCCTAGGAAATAATCTTCGTACTGCAACCTCGCTGACTGAATGGCATCACCAAGACGCCCGTGTCCTCTGACGTAGATGGCTTCAAGTATACCTTTGCCATAGTATGCGTAAGAAAGCATTCCCGAAGACTGTGAGCCGCAAAATACTCCCGCCACAGGCACATCAGTATGTTTTAAAAGTTTTTCAGCAATACAGTCTGTTCCGAAGTCGTAATGCACTGGTGGAGTTAAAGCTCCTTCGTAGAAGCAGAATTCAGGCCAGCAGACAGGCTCATCATGCTCTGACTGTGTGTGATTGTAGTTGCCTGATGAACAGCAAAGAAGAAGCATGAACGGTGGAGAGTGATATTGTGAGGCAGTCAGATTCTGCTCGATCTGGTAGTTATTGAATGTGCTGTCGCGAGCTCCCTTGGTATACTTGTCATCTTTTATATACCTGGGCCACCATTCAAGACCGGCACTGAATAAATGAGTTGAACCGTGGTCTGTGTAAAATGCAACACCTGCTCCCCTGCCCAGTTCTGTAAGGCAATGACTGACCCATTCTTCGCTCTTCATTAAACTCAGATCATCGTATGTGAAATCTCTTCCATCACCACAGTACCAGGTGGTGTAGTCATATCCAAGCCAGTCAGAGAAGCCACCTGTCCATAATCTTCCGGGGGTATTACCATAGCCGTAATGCTGCAGGGCAGTGTCTCCATAATCATTGCCTGCTCCAGCCAGGCGGAGAATTCTTCTGCGATAGTTAACAAGAGGAGCCTGCTGAATTGGGTCCTCAAGGTCAATCAGGTTGTAAATCAATGTGCTGAGAGTATCGGGTTGCAATGCTCCACCATTCTTCACCGAAAGCCTTCCCACCATCATATCCGGGAAGTCGCTGTTGATAGAACGCTCACCGTTAAAATAGGCATACCATTCATCGTTGCCAATTTCAAATTGCATTGGTGGACTGTCAGCGGGATACAAACCATCGTATTCATGGGTGGGCAGGAACCATGGTTCATTGCGGTAGGCAATATCTTCGTGATCACCTATCAGAAGAAGGTAAGATGGCTTTTTGCCTGATGTCTGGGTCCAGTTTTCCCACATGTGCTCCGTAAAGTCTCTAATAATTGTTGGGCTTAGATAGGGATTAGTTCCTCCAAAGTCATCCATAATTTCATCTGTAGTTACCAGGGCAACATCAAAACCGTTTAAGCTAACTCTGTGTTCAGCCAAATCATCAATTGCTTCATAACACTGATCGTAAAGACCTGAAGCACATATGATTACATAATCAGGCATCCGGGAAGGACCATCTTCAGGATCGACCTCGCCAAAGTAAGTTGGGGATGTTACTGTTGTGGATTCAGCTTGATGGTAACCAACAACAGGAGAATCACCTATCAACCTCTGAAATGCACCAAGTCCTGTAGTGTTCCATACAGCAGTAGCACTGTCAAAAGCGAGTGATACACTGAAGTTGGATACTATACTCAGGGTGCTATCAGAAGCTCGATATTGTGCTGGAAACATCTGTACTTTTAAGAGACGCTGCCTGCATATCGTGGTCTCTCCGATAATTCTAACTCTTTCAGCTGGCCAGAAGTCCTCTGACGAGTAGGCAGTTGAATCCTGCACGAAAGAATCAACTACAGAAGGAGTGAATTCTGTAGAAATAATCATCGCGGGAGCAGGATATACAGGATCTACAGTAACCTCTCTAACATCTGAAAATGAATACTCAAGTTCGGGTGTTACGTTGTCAGGAAAAGCAACAAGACAGGTGATCATGGGAAGCTCCGGATACCCAATGCTATCCATCAAGGGAGAATCAGTAAATTTTATATAGTGCAGATTGTGATGTTCAACAGTTTCCCATGTAACTGGAGTCTGAGCGATAAATGCTACCCTGGAACTATCAGCAACAGTAGTGCGAATGGCTGTAGTATCATAGATGAGAGCGAAGATTAGGAACGATAGCATTTGTTATCTCCCAGTATTGATGTGATTATTTTCTGATTATTCGTTTCTAAGAGAATAGATGTAAACATGTTTTGTGTCAATAGGGGGGGAATATCTAACATAATACCTGTATTGTCTTAAGTTTCTTTAGATTCGAATTTATTCTTTGTATTCTACTGCAATAAGATAATGCCGCCCTCATAATAATATGAAAGCGGCATTCATTGCTGGTAGCGGGGGCAGGATTTGAACCTACGACCTTTGGGTTATGAGCCCAACGAGCTACCGAACTGCTCCACCCCGCGATTGAGCAGCGATTATAGCGCTTGTCTGCAAAAAAGTCAACTCTGAATT
>JAGGYZ010000132.1 GCA_021162285.1 Candidatus Fermentibacteraceae bacterium | reverse complement strand
GGCGAACACAAAGCTGCCGAAGGCTTTTTCCCTGCTTTCCGGTTTTGTCCGTCCGTCTTTAATTCCCTTATCTACTACCCTGGCGTAATCTTCCCGTGTGTAGTGCGGATTGTAAGCGAAGAGAATTATCTGCGAGCTGTCAAAAACGTGAGACTGGTTAAACTGATACTTATGGGCAAAAGTCCTGCTCATCCGCTTTCTCGCCTGCTCGGTCTCGATCACCACAAACTTCCAGGGCTGTGAGTTGATGGAAGAGGGAGACAGTCTCATCGCTTCAAACAGAACATCCAGATCTTTCTCCGGAATTCTCTTTGACGGGTCGTATTTCTTTACAGCATGCCTCCAGAGGAGGTCTTCAATTATCGGGTGAGTCATGTTTCCTCCCAGACAATGGTCGTTTACTACTGGTTACCGCACCCGCCGCCATGGCATCCACCGCAGTGAGAATCTTCCTCAACAGCAGGTTTCACAATCTTGACAGCTTTATCAGAATGTTCGCAGTCTTCACTCTCACAGGTACAGGCTTCGTCACATTCTTCAGCTTCGCATTCACAGCAGTCACCTGAACACCCGTCAACAGTCTGTTCACAAGTACAGGTGTCGCAGGTCCCGTCACAGTCGTCGTGCTCCCAGTCACCGGCGAAAGCCCACCCGGTAAGAACAAACAGCATTGAAACAAGTGTGATAAACTTCATTGTTCTCCTATTCGTGACAGCTGCAGCCGCAACTGTGTTTTTCCTCTTCAGTGTGGCAGGTGCAGCTGTGTGTTTCTTCTGCACTCTCCTTCTGTTTTTCAGGCTTGTCTACGCAGTGTCTTCCTTGACACATGATTTCCCCTTTCTGGAGCATCCATCTCCATGGTCAGTGCATGAAAGCATTTCAAGCAGGTTGTCTGTAACCTTCTCAAGCAATTCTCTGTTTGCAGTGTAGTGAATGTGGTAGCCGTACCTGTGGTCTGTTACCAGCCCGGAGTCGCGCAGTACCCTCAGGTGCTGTGAAACAGAAGACTGTGATGCGCCAAGTTTTTCGGCAATCGTGCCAACGCACAACTCCTGTGAAAGCAGCATTTTAACAATGGCAAATCTCTTTTTACAGGAAAGAGCCCTGAAAACACTTGCCATTTTGTAAGATTCCATCACTCACCACCCAAATTAGTATATGCGCAATATCTAATATACTTAATTGGTTTTGTCAATTGCTTCGGTATGAATTCGCTGGAATTCCTGTTAGCTGAACTCTTGACATAGGACTGTACTCTATATAATTTAGAAAAAATAAGGAGTGTAGTCTAATGTTAGAGAAATTTATATCTACTTATTACAGGTTACTGAACAGTACAAAATACGAAACACGAAGATATCTCTACAAAGATTTCAACCTCAACAGCAGGATGACCGGATTGACAGGTCCCCGGGGTACCGGCAAGACAACGCTGATGTTGCAGTATATAAAAAACGAAATAGACGACAAAAGCAAATGCATATACGCATCGCTGGACAGCGTGTATTTTTCAAACAGCAGTCTTGTTCAATTTGTAGACGAGCTGTATGAAGTTTACGGGATACGGTATTTCTTTCTGGACGAGGTTCATAAATACAGCAACTGGAATCAGGAATTGAAGAACATCTACGATTCCTATCCGGAAGCGAAAGTGGTCTTTTCGGGCAGTTCAAGTATCGACCTTGTCAGGGATACCTATGATCTGTCAAGAAGAGGAGTGATCTACAGACTTGCCGGCCTGTCCTTCAGAGAATACCTGGATTTCAGAGGAATTCACAGATTCAAAGCCATCGAGCTTGAGGAACTGCTGAAAAACAGCAGTGGAATACAAGCGGAACTTGGCCGGGTTGAAAGGATTCGAGGGCATTTTAAAGACTATCTGTCTTTCGGGTATTTCCCTTTCTTTCTTGATGCAGTTTTGCTCCCCGGGAACACTGACGCACTGGTTGAACCCGAAATCGACACTTCTGTTTACAGCCGGAAGCTGTTTAGAATAATTGAAAAGGTCATATACGAGGACATATCAAGCTACTACAGAATAAGAACGGAGAATCTCGGCTACTTCAAGCGAATACTTGCTTACACCGCAACCATTCCGCCAGGAGAGTTAAACAGAAACAACATTGCCAGAAATATTGGGCTCGACAACAAAACAGTCCGCAATTATCTGACTATTCTTCAGGAAACCGGATTGCTCGCATTGATTGCTTCGAAAAAAGCGGGCAGCAACCTGCTTAAGCAGACTGAAAAAGTGTATCTGGACAATCCCAACCTGTACAGGGCAGTTGTAGATGAGATCGGATACAGCAGCAGCGTGGGCTCGATCCGGGAGATATTCTTCATCAACATGATAAGAAACTCAGGGAAACAACTGTTCTACAGCCGTGCCGGTGATTTTGAAGTGGAGAACCGTGTTTTTGAGATAGGCGGCAGAGGAAAGTCATGGAAGCAGTTGAGAGACAATCTCTCCAACGCATATCTTGTAAAGGATGATATTCTCTACGGTGGTAATCGCGAGATACCTCTCTACCTTTTTGGTTTTCTTTACTGATCTCAGGCCGCACGGTTGTATCATGATGTATAACAATAAGATATGTAAGGAAACTGCGGCTGGGAAAATGAGGGATAGCCGGTGATCAATCCTGACTTCGCACAACCTGCCTGTAAACTATGTACAGAGAAAGAACACCTGCTGCAAAATTCGCAATACTTGCACCTATGAAAATGCCTTTAAGTGCGAACAGTTTTGAACCGATAACAGCAAGGGGAACGTACAGTACGAACATTCTGCTTAAAGACAGGAATGCGGAGTGAATAGGCTTGTGCTTTCCATTCAGCACGGCGGAAGAGACAATCAGGATTCCCTGAAAGCCGTAGCTGATGGAAACAATGTTCAGATACAGAACAACTGTGGAAACGATATCGGGGCTTTTGTTGAACAGACCTGCCATGAATTTCCCTGTAAAGAGGAACAGTACAAACATGATGCCTCCCCACACAAGGGAGAATATGTAGCTCACCTTGAGAGCCTTCAGTACCCTGTCTTTGCGTCCTGCGCCGATGTTCTGCCCGGTGAACGGCACCAGCACAGTTGAAAGTGCCATCAGAAGCATCATAGCCAGGGCCTCAAGCCTTGTTGCAACGCCGAATCCCGCCACGGCATTGTTTCCGTACCCTGAAACAAAACGGGTGACCATGCCCATGGAAAGCGGAATGATGAGTTTGGCAAGCCCGGCAGGTATTCCAATGAACAGAATTTTCTTCCAGGATTCAATGAGCTCGCGTGCTTTTGGCACAACAAACCGGATTATCTTTTCCTTTTTTACAAGAACGGTAAATGCCAGAGACATTCCCACCGCCCGTGTAAACAGTGTGGCGATTGCGCCGCCTGCAATTCCCATCCTGGGGAAAGGCCCTATTCCGAATATCAGAAGAGGGTCGAGAATACAGTTGAGAACGGCGATAGACAGCATGATAAGCCCTGGTGTTTTCATATCACCTGTAGCGCGGATAATGTTGTTGCCTATCATGGGAATAACAACAAATGGAACACCCAGGTACCATATCCCCATGTACTGTTTGATGTAGGAGAGGGTAACTCCTTCTGCACCCAGCAGCCGGAAGAGCGGGTCAATTGTCAGCAGGCCGGCAAGGGCGAACAGAGCAACAACAGGCAGTCCCAGCAGCAGAGAATTGGTGGCAAGGTGCCGCACCTTTTCAAAAGAGCCTTTACCTATTTCGTTGGAAATTACCGCTGACGCACCCATACCCAGGCCGATGGAAATACTGGTTATGAACATAACAACGGGGAAGGTGTACCCCATTGCGGCAAGCTGCTCTGCCCCCAGCTGACCTATGTAGAATGTATCAACCAGGTTGAACACAACCATACCGACCATACCAGCCATCATGGGTATGGTAAGCCTGATCAGCTGAGGCAGTATCTTCCCGCTCGTAAGTTTTGCCCGTCTGGCAGCAGGCATCAGCCTGTTTCTTTCAG
>JAGGYZ010000265.1 GCA_021162285.1 Candidatus Fermentibacteraceae bacterium | reverse complement strand
TTCTTCCTACGCTGAAAGACGGTATTACAATTTTTCCACCTCTTTTAACGGTTCTTCTGATCACATGTTCAAGATCGAGGAGAGACTTATCCTGACCTTCGTGGTTTCTACCTCCGTATGTACTCTCTGTAATGAGGATATCAGGTTTGGAAGACAGATCGGGGTCGCGTAGAATAGGTCTGTCAAAGCGGCCCAGATCACCGGTAAACAGCAGGACCTTCTCTGAGCCATTCTCTTTCATGGTCAATTCGACCTGTGCACTTCCCAGTATATGCCCAGCTTCCAGAAAACGAAGTGTAATTCCGGGAAATATGGGAAAGCTGAGATTATACGGTATGGAAACGAATTTCTCTATGGCTGACAGTGCATCTTCCAGATTGTAGAGAGGTTCAATAGGCGGCAGGTCTTCTTTTGCCCTTTTTTTGTTCAGGTACTTTGCATCAGCCTGCTGAATGTGAGCCGAATCAGGAAGCATTATAGCGGCGAGGTCTCTGGTGGCACCTGTGGAAAATATCATACCCTTGAAACCGTTCTTCACAAGTGCAGGAAGTTTTCCCGAGTGATCTATGTGAGCGTGTGAAAGAACCACAGCATCAAGAGAGGCTGGTTCAAAACCGAACTGATGATTCAGCCTTTCGCTCTCTGCCCGCCTTCCCTGACTGAGACCGCAGTCAAGAAGAATTCTTTTCCCGGCCACTTCGAGAAGGTGCTGGGACCCGGTAACAGACTTTGCGGCTCCGTAAAATGTAATTTTCAAAATCATCTCCTTAAACAGGTAGCGATCCATAATTTCACAGGCTTACTATGTTGATAGCCACAGCAAGCTGCAACCTTCACAGGGGAACTGATTTGTCCTGCGAATGTTATGGACAAGGGGGACAAAAGGTTCTAGATTAGACGCATGGATGCTTGTTGTTCCTCCTGCAGGAAGGAAGGAACGCGTTGTCCGGCGACCCCGGGAGGGCTCTGCCGGGCTGGCTGTCAGTTGCGTAATACAGGGGAGCCGGTTTCCGGTTGCCGTATCAAATTGGAGGATCAATGAAAATAGCTCTTGTAACTTTGCTGCTGCTGAGCGTGAGCGTGTTTGCGGACACGGCATTTCAGCGCATAGAAAACGATCAGAATCTAACGGCTGATCAAAGAGCACTGTACCTGGTGTACAGTGTTGTAGACCAGAGCAGGCTTCCACAGCAGTACCTCACCGGTGCAGACACAGACATCTGTGGAACTCCTGCCCTTCACGAGGCTTCACTTCTTTTTGACCAGATTTCCAGCAGCACTCTCGATGAAGTCCTCTCTCTGGCAAGCAGACCTGCGCTTTCTGGCAGTCCCCAGAGTTTTGTGACAACAGGTGGACATTTCAGAATACACTACACCTTAACCGGTATTGATGCCTGTGCTCTTTCCTATGCGCAGGATATCGGCAACTATGTCGACTACGCCTGGAGTGAAGAGTGCGGAACCATGAACTTCATCACCCCCCCTCCAGACAACAACATTGGCGGAGACAATCTCTACGATGTGTATGTGGCACACCTTGAAGGGGGTACTCTCGGTTACACATCCAGTGGCGGAGAATACAAGCCACCGGACTCCACCCATTCATGCAGCGCCAGCCATATTGTAATGGGCAACGATCTTGGTGTTAACCATCAGAAGGTTACCACAGCTCATGAGTTTCAGCACGCCATACAGATGTCTTACGACTATGAGGAACCCACATGGTTCATGGAAAACTGCGCAGTCTGGATGGAAGATCAGCTCTGGGACGACATCAATGACTACCTCAGCTACTACTCCAGCGGAGCAATGAGAAAACCCTACAGGGGAATTGATGACGGAGCCATGTACTGGTACGGAGCCAGTTACTGGCCCAGAATGATAGGGCTGATGTACGGTTACGAGGCAGTAAGAGAGGTATGGGAAGACTGTGCCGCCACAACCGGACCAAACATGTGGGATGCCCTTGATGAAATGTTCACCGCCCACGGCAGTTCTTTCGAGAACGGTTTCATGACTTACGGTCTGTGGCGCTACATGGTTGGCCCTCAGTGGTATGCAAGCTTTGATCTTTTCGACGAAGAAGCAGATACATGGGGTACTCCCCTTGTGTTCAGCTGGCACAATGTTTCTACTCTTCCTTTCAGCGGAGACCAGGGTGCATACTCTCAGTATCTCATGGACACCTATGGAATAGCCTGGTTAAAGGTCAAGCTTGAAGACTATCAGGGCGGCTGGGTTCAGCTGGATTTCGACGGCAGAGACAACTTCGAGTGGGATATGGGCGTGATCCTCTTCAACGACAACAACATGCAGTTTGCATGGTACGACTGTGACGAACCATCAGGACAAATAACACTGGCTGTCCCTACCGAGGGCTGGGATTACGCAATCTTCTTCCCGGCATTCATGACCAACACATCTTTTACAGCTAACTACACCTTTGAACTGTCATTTACCACAGGAATACAGGAAGGCGAAACTCCGGGCGACCTGGGACTCAATCCAGGTTCAAATCCTGTAACAGCAGGATCGGAATTGAACTTCACACTGCCTTCTTCCGGTTACGCCGATCTGTCTGTTGTGGATATGACAGGCCGCAGGGTTGCAACACTTTTCTCCGGCGAAGCCGATCAGGGGCTGCATTCTGTGGAGTTCCAGGGCGGGCTCTCATCGGGAACATACTTTGTGGTTCTCAGACATGAGAACTCAGTTGAAACTGCCAGAGTATCAATTCTCAGGTAGCTGGCTTTATGGTTAACAACAGTGCCCGGTTTCGTGCCGGGCACTTTTTTCTCACACTGACTGCTCTGCTGTTTTCCGGAGTGCAGACCGGTTGCGGAAATGAAAGTGTCCCGGGCGGAACAGAGCTTTTACCTGAGACAGGCAGTATTTCCGTGGTTGTATTCTGCCCGGGCGGTGAACACGACAACACAGTACCTCTGGCAGTGACAGAGTTCCCGTCGACTGCAGCAGGACAGTTTCTTCCATCTGATGAAGATGGGTACGATTTATTCTACTCCGTTGTTTCCGAGGCAGACAGTGCAGGTAAACTGCTGGTACTTGTGCTTCCTGAAGGCGAACGCTTTACCGGATCGCGTGACCACCTGATAGTGCAGATTGATTCAAATGGTCTTCCCGTAGCGGTGATGCCGGATATTGTACCTGAAATGCTGGAGGATTCACTGTGGGATGATCCGGTTATCAGACAGGAAACAATCCTTCAGTTAATCCTGTTTCTGAAGCCGGACATGGTTCTACAGATTGCTCCGGAAACCGGCAGCAGTGCCGGGATCATCCGGTTCTGGCTGGAGAACGCAGAGCAGAACAACATCACCATGTCTGTGTATGTTTCATCAGCTGCTGAAGATCGACACAGAGGATGGGGAGCTTTCACAGGAAAAGGCATTGAAAACCGGATTCTGGAAGGAATGGATCTCGGCGGGTTTGCCGCCACAGTGAGGATGATATCCGGGCTGGAATGGAATACTCCCGGTGGAGGTTACCCGGCCATGCAGGCATTTTACCCTGTGGAGGGAGAATGAACTTAAAAACACCGATAGACCGGGTAATAAACTGGGGAGACAGTCTCCCTGTTTCACCCTGGCAGCTTGCTGCTGTTTTTGCAGTTACAGTAATTATGCGGAATCTGCTTGAAGCAATGACGCTGGGATTGATATTTCCTGCTCCGGCATTCATGCTTCACTTCCCTGTGGCATACATTTTTCCACTTCTGATGCTTGTTTTTGTGATGAGAATGTTCAGCGGATACCAGACTGCAAAACTGCTGAAAATAATGGTTCTGGCCTGGACCCTTACTCTGCTTCCTCCGATAATAGACAAACTGGCAGGAACAACATCTGCGATAGGTTACTTCCCTCTGGAAAGAAGCAACGCTGCATGGTTCCTTTTGAATTTTTTCAATCCCGCAGTTTCTCTGAACGGAACAACCACCGGAATCAGAGTTGAAGCTGCAATCGGATGCATTCTGGCCGGTGTTTTTACATGGGCTGTCGCTCCGAATAAAAGAATTCTCCGCGGTGTATTGAACACTGTGGTTTTCGCCCCTGTGTTTCTATCGTTCTTCACGTGGCCTTACCTCATCGGTGTTATTTTTCAACCGTTTTTTCCCGGAGACGGGGTAACACATTCACTTCTCCAGTGGCATGCGGCAACTGAGGCTCCTGTAACCGGGGCATCACACTTTATAGTTTACCTTGTTGACATGATTCCGGTTTCGCTTCTTTCTCTGTGGTTCGTGAAAGAGCTCTCAGAAAAACACTGGATGGAATTTAAGCAGGCTGCCGGGAACAACATTCCCATCAGTCTGGCAGCAGTGCTGGGAACAGTAGCCGCTTTTGCAGTTGTGCCTGCAGGCGGTCTGACAATGGCGGATACCATAACCATATCCGGAGCTCTTATGGCCTCTCTGTGGCTGGTAGCTGCAGCCTCGTGGAAGGGGCATTTCCGAATTGTAGCCTCACTGACCGCACTGACCCTTGCGTGGGCATCCGGATGGGAAACTCTTGTTTTCGCTGGCCTTGCTTTTGCAGCGGCCGGCCTGCCAGGTCCGAAAAGGCTGAGACAGGCCGTGTTTGCGGCGATGCTGTTCGTAACCACCCTCTCGCCTGCGGGTTTTTCCCTTGCCGCACCTGCAGCGGTGCTGTCTCTTATAGTCGTTCCTGTGGCAGTCTTCCTGGCGCAGAAAAGATCTTCTGCCGCTGTTCTTCTAGTTATTCCACTTGCAGCTGTGCTGATTTCACCGCCTTCATCGAATCGAAACGCATGGGAAAGAGGTCTTGCAAGAAGAACAGATACTTTCGCCAGATCCTCCCGGATAGGCCTTGCTCTGGAGTCTGCTGCCAGGCTTGCTGCAGGAGGAGGTTCCTGGCTGACACTGGGGGAAACCACCCATCTGACAGGTCAGAATGAAAGGTCGAGATATGTGTGTGAAACTGCTGTTGCAAGGGGAGATTCCAGTGCTTCTCTGATGAAAGTTATGATGAATCTGGCGTTTGTCAGAAAAGACACCACAGAATTCAACAGGATATTTGATCTGTATATCGATGTTGCAGATGAATCAGAACTCAGCAGTGCTGTAAACATGAGAGTTTCATTCCTTTCGCTCACAGGAGATACCGCTTCGCTGAACTACATACACTCGAGAACCGGAATGAACCCCATGATCTTAAGGTCAATGGCAACAGCACACCTGACCATGGGTGATACTATGCGTTCACTTCAGTACTCAATGGCTTTCCTCGACTCTCCGGTTGCCGCAGCTGAAGACTGGGCAATGACAATAACCCTTGCTGCAGTTACAGGAGAGGCAGACTGGGATTCTCTTTACAACGAAGCAGAGCACAGGTTAGGTTACTGCCTGCCTGTTATGCTTGCCAGACTTAGAGCTTGTGTGATAGCGACGGGCCGAGGTGATAGAAACGACCTGCTTCACCGGTGCGTTCTGATAAAACCCGACAACAACGAAGTTCTTGAGACCGCGGCAATGTGGTTTGCAGCAGAAAACAAACCAGACAGCACGCTTGTTTTTGCATCAAGGGCTATTGCCGGTGAGCTGTACCCGTCACCGGCGGTCTTTTCTCTCGCCCTGAACGCAGCACTGCAGACCGGGAACTACACCGAGGCAGCTGTCACAGCAAGGTATGCAGCCTACTGTTACCCGGGAATGGTCAGAAACAGGGCTATTCTTGCCGGTATTTTGAAGGCAGGGGGAAACACTGTAGAATCAGCTTTGCTGGTGGAATCTTTTTCTGGAATTCAGTGGGCTGAAGATCTCTGTGATTCACTGGAATCTGTTGTATGCGAAGCAGAATACTACTGATTTTCGGGGTTTCCGCAGGATTCTTTGTGCTTGCACTGCTGACCGGACCACCTTCGTTTGATGCCACAGACGGTGCTGAATTCGCTGTGTGCGGCTCCGAGCTTCAGATAGCCCATGCCCCTGGTTACCCTCTTTTCCTTATGATGATCCGCGTGTTCTCTGTTGTATTTTCACCACTGTACGGACATCTGAGAATTCTTAACTGTTTTCTGGCAGCTGCTGCTGCTGCAATCGGAACAGCCGCTTTCAGAAAAGCCGGCTACAGCTTCTCCGCAGCCTCTGTCGGCATAGTTCTTTTCCTTACTTCTGCTCCTGTGCTGAGCCAGTTCAACAGCCTGGAAATATATCCTCTGGCTATCGTACTGGTTCTACTGGCAATTTACCTGAAAGACTCTGCTCTATCACCATATATTTCAGGAATGGCCGTGTTCGGAGGACACCCTGTTTCACTTCTGTCAGCTTCCCTGTTTGTCTCCTTCAAAAAGAAATGGCCTCTTCTGCTGTTCATGCTCGTACCAGCCACTCTGTACCTCTACCTTCCCCTCAGGTCCGGAGCATGCAGAATAGCACACTACGGTCATCCACACACTATTGAGTCACTGATCGGGTACTTTACGATGTATTCCGGAAGACTGAGTGTTCCATCGTTTGCAAGACTTGCAACGGCACTTGGTTTCATTGGCATCCCGGCACTTGCAGTGTTTACGCTGCTTGCTGCAGCAGGAGGCAGATTCAGAGCACAAAAAGACCTTCCAATAATTGCCGCTGTGCTGTTCCTGGCTTCATACAGTCTGCCGGACCCTGCAGGACAGCTCTGGATTCTTCTTCTGCCCCTTTCAATCAGATGTACCGGGGGCATTCAGTCTCTGTTCAAAAAAACTTTACCGATAAAGACCGGAACGATTGTGGTCGTAGCTGCAGCGGCAGTAAGCGGCGTTGTATCCGCAGACAGAACAGATGACGATATTGCAATGAGGTGGACAACCGATGTAATGTCTTCTCTGCAGCCGGGGTCTGTGTACAGACCTGTTGCACACGACGCGTTCTATGCGGCATACGCACAGCACACTCTTGGATTCAGACCTGATGTTATTCTATCCGACTCTTACGGAAACTACTTTGAGTTCTCTCCCCCGCCGCCTATTCCACCGGAAGTCGGAGGAAGAACTGTACACATTTCGAGAGCATGGGACAGAACGGAAGACTTTTCCCTGCAGGGACTTATCTTCAGTCCAGTCAGAGCTGCGCAGGGATCCCCTGATCTGGGTCAAATGGCTATATTCAGATTCTGCGGAAGGTCTCCGGATCCAATGGCTATGGATATCGTTGCCGAAGCCTGGATGAGAAGAATGATCCAGGAACAAGATCCGGCCCTTGCAGACAGTTTTTACCTGAAAGCACTGGAGTTTTCCGCAACCCCACTTACCCGGAGTAGAATTGAAAGCATCGCAGAGAATTACTGAAACAGCCGTACTTTGCTGGCTGCTGACACTGATTGCCGTACTGTATTCCATAACACCGATACACAACGGCAATATTTTCTGGCACCTCCGCAACGGCATTGACATAGTTGAAACTGGAGAAATAAGAACCGCAGACCCTTTTACCTGGACAAGACAGGGTGCCTACTGGATACAGCATGAATGGCTGGCAGAAACTGCCATGGCTGTGTCCTGGATTAACCTTGGCGAGGCCGGGCCGGTACTGCTTAAAGCTCTGTTCATAGGTCTGTCCGTTCTTTTTGCTTTCAAGGCTTCACTTAAAAACGGTGCATCCCCCGGTACTGCATTTGTTTTTGGTGCTGTGTGGCTGGCTCTGGCTCAACCCCGCTGGATAGCCCGACCGCACTTCTTCAGCATTTTCTTCTTTTCACTATACCTGTACATACTGTCCTTCAAGACACACAAGCCATGGAAACTTACACTTTTGCTTTTTCCTCTGCAGGTTGTGTGGGTAAATGTGCATGCTGGGTTTGTGATGGGTATTTTTCTCGCCTCTGTACCTGCAATGCGGGAACTGTTCTCAGGCAGATACAGAGTATTTCTGAAGTGGCTTATCCCCCCTGCGGCTCTTGTCCTCGCAAGCGGTATACACCCCAACGGGTTCAGAACACTGGAATACCTTCCTTCCTTTCTCGCCCATCCATTGTTCAAGCAGTCCATCCGTGAATGGTGGAGCCCGTTTGACCCCAGGTACGCACCTGAAAGAACCTTGTCCCGCACAGCACTGCTGTTTTCCGGTCTTACCCTTGGCACAGCAGTTCTGCTGCTTGTGTTCAAAAAAGCAATAGACCGTGGAAGAGTTGCTGCTCTGACAGTTCTTGTTGCTGCTACTGCCTTTGCTGCCCGCAACGGGGAACTTCTTGCGCCGGCGATGCTGGCCTGGATTCCAGGTATGCTGCGACTGAAGCTCACTGCAAAGTACGCTGCGGTTCTTGCAGCAGTTCTTGCAGCAGTACCGTTTGTTTACGGTGTTCCAAGAGAAATAGGACCGCCTAAACAGCT
Organism: Candidatus Fermentibacteraceae bacterium; assembly: GCA_021162285.1. Lineage (GTDB taxonomy): Bacteria > Fermentibacterota > Fermentibacteria > Fermentibacterales > JCC-6 > Sabulitectum. Next base: position 6,206 of record JAGGYZ010000265.1, on the reverse strand, counting down.
TGGAACTGGTGTTGACTGGAGTGTGTATCCTGTAGATCTGGCCAGTCTGCTTGAAGAAAACCCTGCGCTGATGGAAAGTGCCGTAGTGTTCAACACCAACGAGATATCAGGTTACCTGGAGTTCAGGTTCGGAGAAAAATTCCCGCTGTTCATGGACGGCAGGTGTCTGCTGTACCCGGAAGGTCTCTACTGGGACTACCTTATGATCGCAGAGTCTCCAGGTAAAGAGTTTACCGGGCTGCAGAATGATCTGTTTAACAGATACGGATTCAATCTTCTTATCTACAACACCATGAACAGCAACTCTTCAGTTTACCTTGCGGCAAAGCTTCCCCAGTGGGTTCCCATACAGATCTGCAGTCTCACAAGTACATACGCGAAATGGCAGCTTCTTGAGAAAACTGGTCTTGAATCCCTTGCGTTCCGGTACTTTGATCCTCTGGACCCGGGAGAATTTATCTCAACCCCTCTGTACCAGCTTCCCTCTTCTGCACTGAGTGAACTTCAGGTACAGAGAGACCAGCTGGGCTCCCGGATTCTGAACCACGCTGTTGAAGCGCTTCAATTCCGCAGCGATACCTCGTTCACACCAGAACTCGATGAAGACGATCACGGTATATGGGCAGAAACTATCCGCTGCTGGGAATACTGTCGCAGCGGTAACCTGCAGGCTGCGGCTGCAAGTGCCGCAGCAACAGGTGATCTCTCTCTGCAGTCAGCAGTTTCCTGGCTGCAGAACGGTGAATTTGCAGAGGATGAAGGAATTGCCGGCATACCTGTGGAAATCGCCGAAACCGAGTGGAACAGAAAAGCCATTCACATCACAGCCTTATGGATAACGGGGCAGCAGACGGCAGCTCTGTGCGAAGCAGACCTGTTTGTTGATTCCCTGCAGCCATGGGGCATCGCTCAATGTGCATGGTTATATTCCCTGTCAGGGGATCAGGTGCACGCCAGCGAACTTTCCACTCTGGCTTTGTCCAGAGCGCGTAGTCCCATGGTTCTTGAAAGAGCCGCCAGAGTCTGCCGTGCTGCGCGGGATTTTCCGGGAGCGGTGGAGTTGTGCAGAATAGCGCTGGCAGTATCACCCTTTTACTCTGAAGCCAGGATGCTTCTGGCCAACAGTCTGTGGGACATGAGTGAAATTGTTGACGCTGGTACCGAATACAGGAGACTTCAGGACGGTGGGTTTGTGCTGCCTGATTACGCCTCCGAGAGATTGTTGCTGTTGAGAGAACTGGAAAACAGATACACGCCATCTGGCGGGGAGGGAACATAGATGTCCATCAAAAGAAGGTTAACTGAGTTTGGCACCAGAGTGCAGAATCTGTTCAAGGGCGGCGGAGATGTTGCTCAGGAAAAACAGAAGAAGCGGGGAAAACTTACAGCAAGAGAAAGAGTGGATGAGATTCTTGACACCAGCTCTTTCCTGGAAACCGACCTGTTCGTTGAACATTCATCAACAGATTTCGGCATGGACAGAAAGAAGCTTGCAGGCGATGGAGTAATAACAGGTTACGGAAAAATCGACAACCGTCCTGTAGCTATCTTCGCACAGGATTTTACCGTTGCAGGAGGCTCCCTTGGTAAAGCCCATGCGGCAAAGATCGTTAAGGTAATGGACGGTGCTGGAACCAGGAAAATACCGCTGATCGGCATCAATGATTCAGGAGGAGCCAGAATTCAGGAAGGTGTTGATTCACTCTACGGTTACGGTGAGATATTCCTTAGAAACACAACTTTCAGCGGTGTTATTCCACAGCTGTCTCTTATTCTGGGTCCGTGTGCCGGAGGTGCCGTATACTCTCCAGCGCTTACCGATTTCGTTTTTGTTGTTGAGAAGATATCCAACATGTTCATAACAGGACCACAGGTAATCAAAACAGTCCTGGGCGAGGATGTCTCTCCGGAGGTTCTTGGGGGAGCCAAAACCCATACTTCGGTTACAGGAAATGCTCATTTCTACGCAGAAACTGAAAGGGAAGCTTTCCAGCAGATTAAAAGACTTCTCAGCTTTCTCCCTGCAAACTGTCTGGAAGAACCACCTGTGCACGAGCCTGCCGAACCTGTAAAGGGAATATCTGATGACATCATTCCGGACAACCGCAGAAAAGCTTACGATGTTACCAGTGTGATCAAAGGCATTGTAGACAACAGTGACTTCATGCAGGTACATGAAAACTATGCAAAAAACATTGTTGTGGGATTTGCCAGATTGAACGGTAAAACCGTAGGCATAGTTGCCAATCAACCCAGATATCTTGCTGGAGTTCTGGATGTAAATGCATCCGACAAAGCTGCCAGATTTATCCGCTTCTGCGATGCTTTCGGTATTTCCCTGCTTACATTTGTAGACACACCCGGTTACCTCCCAGGTGTCGATCAGGAGCATGCGGGAGTTATAAGACACGGTGCAAAGCTTCTGTATTCCTACAGTGAAGCAACTGTACCAAAAGTTACTGTTATAATGCGCAAGGCCTACGGCGGAGCATACATAGCAATGTGCAGCCGCCATCTCGGCGCAAGCAGTGTTATTGCATGGCCTACGGCTGAGATCGCAGTTATGGGTGCTGAGGGTGCTGCAAGCATTGTTTTCCGAAAGGAAATTGCTGCCAGCGATGACCCTGAAGCAACCCGTCAGGAAAAAATCCAGGAGTACGAAGACAAGTTTGCCAACCCCTATGTTGCAGCATCAAAGGGCTATGTCGACGTTCTCACAGAGCCCCGAAAAACACGTGAAATTGTCATAAAGGCTTTTGAATACGCCGGCAGGCAGGACCACGGCAATTCGTTCCGCCGCCACGGCAACATTCCTCTTTAGGTTCCGGGGGAAAACAATGCAGAATGAAAATGAGCTTGGAAAACTGAACATAGATGAAACCATCTACGAAACAGAAGTACCGGATTCCTTCAACAGGAGATGGACCCCGCCGGATATCAGGCTTGTAAACGCCTTTATCCCCGGCACAGTTGTAGAGGTAAAAACAACAGCTGGCACTGTTGTAAAGGCAGGCGATGTTCTTCTTATTCTTGATGCCATGAAAATGTACAACGAGATAACCGCACCTGTTTCAGGCACCGTTGATGTTGTGGCCGTTTCGGCTGGAGAACGAGTGGAAAAGAATCAGCTTCTTGTTCGCTTGAAATAACCTGATACGTATACAAAGAGCCCGGCTGAATGCCGGGCTCTTTGCGTAGTACTATACTTCTAACGCAGGCTCTGAGACTTTGCCATTGCCTCCATTGCCTGACTGTTTCTGCCAAGGGTACTGTAGGTCTGGGCCAGGTATTCGTAGTAATCCGCATTGTTGCCATCGTACTGGATAGCATTCAGTATCGCCTGAAGGGCATCATTGTCCAGCTCAAGACGGATATAGTTGGCGTACACCATGTACCATGCGTTGGCGTACTGCTCGTTTGTGAGCCCCTCAGTCTCGGTGAGCTGAGTCATAACTGCGAGAGACTCGTCGTAGTTTTCCATAACGAAGTTGGCGTGACCAATCATTTCAAGCACCATGTAGGTATCACCCATCTGAGCCCTGCACTCCTCAAGTGCAGCAATACCTTCGTCGAATCTGTCCATTTCAATGAAAGTGAAACCTCTTGTAAGAAGAACCTCAGCCCTCATTTCAGCTGCATCTTCTTCAGAAATCCAGCCCTCCTCAACACCGGCCTCGATGGCGGCAAGAGCATTGTCGTAGATAGCAATGGCTTCATCGTACTGCTGAGAGAGAATGTAGAATTCTGCAAGACCTGTCATAAGATCAGCGCTTGAAGGATCTATCTCAATACCTCTAGTGTATACTGCTACAGCCTCATCGAGAATCGCTGCCGCTTCCGTTTCCTCTTCAGCATTCATGTAACGATTCTTAAGGATGGCACCTGTGTTGTAAGTGGAAAGAACAACGCTGTGCACCATGTTGTCCAGCGCATCATTCAACTGCTCTGTGTATTCCGGATCCTGTGATGTTTCAATGCTTCTGCTGATTTCATCCATTTTCGTAACTGCAAGATTGATCGATGCTTCAAAATAGTCAATTGCGTCTTCATATCTCTGCTCATTCAGAGCAATATCACCAAGCATCTGGTCGAACTCAGGACGGTCAGGGACGATCTCACTGCCTGTTTCAAGCATGCTGATCGCATCCTCATTGTTTCCCTCGGAAGCATAGCCTGCAGCGGTGTTGTAAAAGGCAGGCCAGTAGGATGTCATGTTGGCTGCCATTAGAGGATCGAGTTCATAGGCCTTAACAAAGGATACAGCAGCTTCGTCCCAGACATGCATCATACTGTATGCTCTGGCCTTCCAGTACCACACCTCCGCATTGGATCCCTCGCCGTTTGCTATAACGCTGTCGGCAAGAACCACAGCATCCTGATATTCACCGTTCTGTATATGAACTTTGATACCGGTAACCGCCGGAGATGAACAGCCTGCGACAACAAGAAGCCCGACTGCCAGAGTAACCAAAATTTTCGCGAGATTCAAATCAATCCTCCATTCAAACATGATTCTGAAATTATCAAAAAAAGCCCACAGGGCACACAGACAGAAATCTGCTTCAATACAACTTGAAAGTCAACTCTCTCGCCCTTGACTGCAAGTGGAATTCGTAGCAGAGTAAGTGGTTATCTTGAAAACAGACTGGTGTTGATTACCGGATGGAGGTTTACGCTGAACTGCTTCATTGTACCATTCCTTCTACTAAGGGGAATTGTTTCCGTTCTTCCAGCTCAGATTCTGTTCGTCGAAACCGAGCCGGCGGCACGGCATGCAATAGTCAGCAGGGAAATACAAACCATAGTATTTTTAGACAGCGGGCGCGAAGCAAATCTGGCTCTTGTCTCCACAGGCAGGCCTTCAAGGTACGCAACACCAAGCGGCGATTTCGAAATTCTCTACAAGCGATGGAGCCCTGTTTCAAGCATATACAGAGTTCACATGCCCTACTGGCAGGCCATAGAAGATTCCGGAGCAATAGGCCTTCATCAGGCTTCCCGCTCTGTGGAACACCGGCTTGGTGAACCCCTGTCCCACGGGTGCGTGCGTCTTGGTTACTTCACAGCCAGATGGGCTTACTTCTGGCTTCCTGTGGGGGCTCCGGTTACAATAAGGTAACACACCTGCTCTCAGTGTTCATGTGGAATACCTCTTATGTGTAAAGTAAGGTGTTCCATATCGTCCAGGTCTGAAAGCCACCCGTAATTGGCCTCCGGTTTGTCATCCAGGTCTTTTATGTACGGCTTGATATCCAGCAGAGGAGTTCCGTCAAACACATCCAGACCTGAAGAGTATACCCTGTTTTCAGCAACGGACTTTACCTGAACCACACTCAGCCCTATTGGATTCGGTCTGACCGGTGAACGGCTTGCAAACACACCAACCTCTTTCCCGCCTGCCCAGGGAGGTGATACAACCATATCAGCCTTTTGTGTAACCCTGTGGGCGTAGTAAAGCAGGTACATGTAACTGAACATGGATAGATCCTGAAGCCCTTCTGAATAACCGTCAAAGAGTTCCAGAAAGAATACATCCTCACCGGTATCAACAGGCTGATACGGTGCACTGTTTTTGTAGGGTGTGTGTATTGTTCCAATCTGTTTCAGTGTGAAGTTCATTGTACTCTGCATTTCTGTGTTTTAAACAAGGTCAGGTCTGGATTTTTCAAGTCTGCTGACAACTTCACGCACCTTCTGGGCATCAGAGTCAGACATCACCAGAAGTGCTTTACCGGTTGAAACCACACTCACATTGCTCAACCCTACAACAACGGTCAATCTGTCGGTTTCATCAAAGACAAGAACATTTTCCGAATCAATCAGCATACTGCTGCCCTTTGAAACTCCTGCCCGCCCTGCACCCGGCCAGTCTCCGATATCACTCCACTGGAACAGAGCAGGTACAACAACTGCTTTGTTTGTTTTCTCCATAACACCGTAGTCGATGGATTGTGACTGAAGGGCGCTGTATACTTCCCTGGAAGGAGATGTGGTATCAGGTAACTGCTGTATTCCCATGTATAGTTCCGGCATGTAGTTCTTTAACTCTTCAAGAAAACTATCGACTTTCCAGATGAAGATACCGGAATTCCACAGGTATTCTCCGGATTTCAGGTACATGGAAGCAGTTTGTTCGTCCGGTTTCTCACGGAAGCTTTTCACCAGTCGACCCGGTTTGATCTCCTCTCCTGTCTGCAGGTAGCCGT
>JAGGYZ010000081.1 GCA_021162285.1 Candidatus Fermentibacteraceae bacterium | reverse complement strand
GGAGATATTCCCCGCTGGGGAAAGTACAGTTCAATGGACAGTACCAGAGGGTGTTTCTTCAGGCTGTTATCTGATTAGGTACAACGCTGGATCAGAGTCTGCTGTTGAGACTGCCGTTCTTCTTAAATAGCGTATTGGTATTATCCCGCCTGGCACGCCGGGAGACAGTACACTCGAACCTCAGCCAAACCTCCAAAAGCACTGTGTATACGGCGTATGGACATTCCTGTCCGCAAACACAAAAAGACCTACCGTAACCCTTTGGTATATGCCAGAGAATTGAATGATGAGCTGGTCGGTAACAATCTTACCAGAAAACAGCTTGCTGAAAGGCATGGGATATCTTCCGACAGAGTAACCCAGTGGCTGTGTCTGTTGAAACTGCCCGAGGAAACTCAGAAGCAGATCGAAACTCTTGGAGATAACTGGGAAAAACAGCTGGTCACAGAGCGAGAGCTGAGAAGGATCCGAAAATGATTACTTGAATTAGTACAGTGCAACAATCCTTGCCTGAACTCTTTTTCTCCATGCCTCTATACAAAGTGAACACCCTTGACATACCCCCCCCCATGCACTGCCATATTCGCTAGTAAACCATATATTACACTCAATAGAGTGCAGAAAGCGGGGAACAATGAAGAAGTTGTACTTTTCACCCGGGATGCTTGTTGTCACCACTCTGTTATCTCTGGCAGCCATTTCAGCCGCAGACAGCCCGCCAGCCAATACAATTCCGATAATCTCAATGAAAACCGGTCAGGACCCCACCTGTGAAGACATTTCCCTTGAGGTTATTTGTAAACTGCTGTGGCACAACTTTGACGGAATCTGGGTTGAAGGATGGCTAAATGGCACAGTTGGAACACCGGCTGCGCTGTGTGACAGTACGCATGCAACGATGGTTCTAGCACCGGCGAGGCTACAGGAACTGGGCAACTCCCCTGTGCACAGATGGGGAAGATACACGCCGGTAACCATACATTCCGAAAAAGCCTATATACGTCCTACTCCTGATTTTTCTTCAATTGCAGACACAGCATATGCAACCGATGTTATCACTGACATACGAAACAGGTGTTCAACACTTGCATCAAACGCCGCCGATTATAGCTGCATCTGGTACTACGATATCTTCAACGAGGGCCCTGCCTGGCAGCTTTATCGGATGAAAAGCGATGCTAAGCCATACGATGACTACTTCCCAAGCATGTATACTCAGGATACCATGATGGTTCATATCGATTCAACAGGTGTATTCTCCTGGGTCAAGTGGAAGTCCGATTCCATTTACAATGCCGCCTCAGTGTACTGTCCATCAGTTTCCGTCTGTTTCAGTGCCATCCATCATATCGATAGTCTAAGATATGATACTCTTGGATTTGACAGTACAGGGTGGGCGGGTTGCGTACCCGGAGTTCAGCTTGGCACAATCCATCAACAAGCCAACTCTATCAGGGCATACTTCAATACAAAGTACCTTGAGTATTCTCCCGATTTACCTTACCGCATTCATAACAATTACCCTGAACGAATGGATCTGAACACCTACCCGGTAAGAATGGCCGGGCATGATTGGCAGGAGAATAGGGACTCTATAACCGTTCTTGGTAGTGCCACCGATCTCTGGATGCTTGAGCATTATGAAGAGATTTTGGATTCAACATTCAGCGCGGCGAGTAGCGGCCCCTTCCCTATCAACTACCATCCCCAGGGCTTCGGAAGAACCGGAGGAAGGGCTATTTGGGAAATTACTGAAAACCAACCACCTGACCCTCCCGACACCACCATCAACTACGAAGCTTACTCCTATCGTATTCCATCACCTGCCGAATTCAGGATGCTGTGCAACATCGGGTTGCTCAGAGGCGCTAAAGGTGTTTTTCCATACAGCATCAGGAGCTATTCAGGGGACTTCGATAGCCTGGGAGTACCTCACCACCATGATACAGGTCTACTTGATGAAAACCTGATTCCCTTTGACGACCCTTACGAAAACTGGGTATACAGAGACAGACCGGTAAGTGATTACTACTATGCTCCGCCTGATTCAATCCCGCCGTGGACTGCCGCAGACGGCAGCCAGTTTGATCCATTTTACACTGTTCCATCCAGACCGATTCCTGCTGTAGGTGATGACAAAAACAGAGAGAACTACCTGGTGTGGAAATTCGCCCCGTACGCAAGACTCTGGAACAGCGTAAAGAAAACCTTCGGGCAGATAGCAACTGTTGCTCCGGAACTCTCCAGGCTGTGGTGGTGGTATTCCGGCAACAGGTACGACAATGCTTCAATCAGCTATTACGGGACAGAACCCCAGTACTTTGCCGACCCGCAGGTAAGAGTATTCACAGACAGTACTGAAAGCACGTGCTACCTGTTCCATGTAAACCGGTTCTGCAGGGCAAACAACAATCCGTTTAAAATATCCGTTAATTCAGACAGCTTCCCGAGAACAACGGATTTTAGTGTCTACGCCCTTGATCACAGCAGAAGGTTTATTATTGAAGGAAGTGAACCGAGTCTGGGAATCTTCGAATTCCTTGATACCCTGGATGCCGGAGAGGCAAGGCTCTTGGAGATGTTCGATGGTTCACTTGCCGCCGATATCAGAATAACTGATCCGGACCTCTCTCCTGTACTTCCGGCTGACGGGGACACTCTCACTGATTACAGAAGTGTACAGGGAGAAACAGTTAACATCCTGGCAAGATTCTACAACATGGGAACCGGATCTCTTAACAGAGTCCAGGTGTATCTCCGTGATGATACTTATGGAGTGATGCTTGATACGGCTGAAGTCAGTTTCACCGGTCTCAGCACAGATTCCTGCTGGAAAGTTGACAGAGATGACGCAATTTTCTCGTGGGACACAAGAAACGCAAACATCGGTGTTCACCGTTTGAGTGTGTACACACAGCAGCTCCTTAATGAGCCGGATTCGGAAGACAACAGTGCAACTCTTGTTTACATGATCAGGCCCAGAGACTACGCCACAGAAGTACTTGACGATCCCTGGGACATGACTGAAGCCACAGGTTCCGGAGCCCCGGACTGGCATACAGATGATATTACAGCAATGTCTGGTTGGGAATCAACATTCTCTGACTCAATCAGTGGAATGTTCGAAGGAGAGATAACCGATCCCAGCACTTCCGCTGGCACAATGCAAATGAGTACAGGATCGAGCACCGGTGACTGGATTGATACTTCTCTCTATCAGAACTTAACACTGGCTGCAAAAGCTGAGAGATCCCTGGATATTGAAGTACACTGGATTGACGAGCACTCAGTAGAGCACTACATTGATCTGGGAGAGGATGTTACAACGACCTGGTCTGAGATTGGACCGATTGATCTTCAATCTCTCAACAGTGAATGGGATGATGAGGACGCAACCTCTTTCTGGCTTGAGTTCAGCTGTGGAAGTAACCTGTCAACGGCAGTAAGAATTGGATGGATCAAGCTAACGGAATAGGAGGTGATACCCATGAGATACAGGAATTCATCATTGATGCTCCTTGTCATGACAACACTCCTGTTCACCTCTGTCTCTCAGGCAATGGATCCGCCTGCCAAGATGTGGGAGAAGTGGTACTATTCGACTTGGGACTATGCCTATTTCAAAGATATTGAGCTAAACCAGAATGGTGATTTTTTTGTAACATGCCTCGTTTGGAGCTATACTCAACCGGCTCTGGAAAACTATGTTGCCCTCCTTTTAGATGGAAATGGCAATAAGATTTGGGATGTACCGCATGAGTACTATGGCGAAGCCGGATATGACGGAATAGCACTGTCTGATGGATCCTACATTATCACTGGGTCTGCAACTGAAGATTCAACCTCCAATTCAATTGGATTGTGCATTCACAAGATAGCTTCAGATGGTTCTACAGAATGGTCAAAGATCTACGACTACCCGGGCACCAAAGAAGAGGGTTACGGCATCACCTGCCTTCCTGACGGCGGCTTTGCTGTGTGCGGAAGAGTGCATGGCACAGGGAGCTCTGCGGGGCAGGCATGGCTCCTTCGCACTGATGCCCAGGGAGATACTCTGTGGACAAGAACATGGGGAACTGGTAACAGAAGTTATGCTAAATCCGTTGTTTTCAATAATAACGAATTATGTGTACTCACACAGGCTGTAGATGACACTCTTTCCGGTGTTCACGGACCACATCTGCTGTTCTTTGATATTAATGGGAATTATATCAGAGGTGTCGGTTTCGGCACCTTATTTGGCCATGAACCGGCATCCCTTTGTATTGCTTCAGATGGGGGTTATACCTTTGTTTCACATCTCATGTCCTCAATATGGCACACCGATCAGTACGGTGCGACTGTGTGGTGGCACAATATTCCAACGGACCCAATGGCAGTTCATGAAGGATTCTGCGTCAGGCGGACTATGGACAGTGGGTATATCTTCTCAGGTTGGACAGGTTACTGGACTGGACCCGGGCCAAACAATCCCAATGCACCGGTGCTTCTGGTCGATACTGGCAACACACAGGACGCCTGGCTGGCAAGGTATTCTGAAGAAGGCGAATATCTCTGGGGTATCACAGAGGAGCGGGGAGTGGACTACCACTTCTATTCTGTTGCTCAGCTTCCTGAAGGAGGCTATGTGGCCTGCGGGACCTGGTTTGGGCAGGGCGGCTACCTGGCACGGTTCGCTCCTGAGACCGGTATTGAGGTGGAAGAACCTTCACCTGTAATTACTCTTGATATGTTTCCCAACCCCTTCAGCTCTGTACTCTCTGTTGCCTTCAACCTTCCGGAATCCGGAGAGGCTTCCGTACTGGTGTATGATCTGTCAGGCAGATTGATAGACACTGTTGCAGATGAGCTGTTTCCCGCAGGGGAAAACACAGTTCAGTGGACAGTGCCCGGGGGTGTTTCTTCAGGCTGTTATCTGATTAGGTACAACACTGGATCAGAGTCTGATGTAGAGACTGTCGTTCTTCTTAAATAGCGTATTGGTATTGTACCGGCCAGTATACCCCGTAGATGCTTATCGAGTTCTTTTAGCTCTGCAATACTCTTTCTGTTGCCAATAGATAGAGAACATGCCTCACTCAGAATTAGAGATTAGGTAGCGTCTTCTGGGATCCCTCGGACCAGTTCCTATAGGCAAAACAAGCCCTTTCTCAACCAAAGACCTCATTCTGTTTCTAACTGTTCGACCGGTAACTTCCAGAATCTTCGCCAGTTCAGAAGTGGATAGCCCGTCTGGATTAGCTCTAAGTAACCTGAGAATATGAGAATCAACTTCATCAAAAATAGAACTACCAGTTGGTTCGGTGAAAATAGTCACGCGGAAATTTCTCCCTATTTCAGCAAAGTCTGGATGCCGAAGTCCCATTTCACTGCAATCGGAGATCATTCTTTGAATACCACTGCCCCACTGTTCAATCAACCCGAGCTCTTTGAAGACCCGTCCTATC
>JAGGYZ010000294.1 GCA_021162285.1 Candidatus Fermentibacteraceae bacterium | reverse complement strand
GGACGGTGACGGAGCAGGAAGTTCTGTAGATGATTCCGGTGAGCAGGATCTAGATGTCCCCTGCAACGGTTTTATCGCCTGGCGTCTTCTTGATCTGTGGGTTAAGAAAGCCGACGGTTCCATAGAGCGTCCCATCGATGTTTACGGTGTTCCTATTCCTCTCGCCCACGGCTGGTGGAACTGGGAAAGTGATCCCGGGACAGACATCGAGAGGTACGATTACATGTGGGGACAGTTCCCAGACGAGAGCGGCCAGTACAGTGGACCGGCTTATCTTGAAGACTGGGTCGGAAACCCGAATACGCCTGAGGCCAGAACTACTCCTAACCCCGGGCCATGGCCGTTTGTTTACAACAACCCGCTTGCACTGGGATATCCCACCTTCGATTACAGGTTCCTGCCTTCGATGGGCCCTGTTACAGTTGATGATGGTGACAGTCTCTTTGTTATCGGTGGATGGGTTGTTAACAGAGGTCTTGCCGGTGCCAGAGAAGCTGCAGATGAGCTTCTCAGTGCGTACTACCTTGATGGCGGATGGGGAGTGCCTGCACTTCCTCCCACTCCTATCCTCTTCTACGAAGGACAGGATAATGCAGTTCACCTCGAATGGGGTGCAAATGCAGAGGCTTACTCGCCATTTGGGGAGTACAAGGTTTATCGTTCAGTATTTGACACGTCAAACCTTGAACTTATGGCCACCATCACCGAGCCTGGTGTCCACGAATACACCGACAACACAGCTCGTAACGGTTTCCCCTACTACTATGTCGTTACAGCTTCCGATGCCTTGACAGGTGTAGAGAGCACAAAGAGTAACTACAAACAGACTCTTGACGGAGCTCCTGTTGCGGTTACGCCGAATTGGGATACGGATTCCAACTGGACCGAGAATGTAAGAGTAGTTCCCAATCCCTACAAGATAAGTGCAGCATGGGAACAGACCTACTTCAACAAGATTGCTTTCATCAATCTTCCGGCCATGTGTGACATACACATATTCACAGTTGCTGGAGATCATGTAGTTACTCTTGAACACCGGGATTACACCGGTGAAGTAGGTACCGAGTACTGGGATCTTGTATCCAGAAATGATCAGGACATTGTAACTGGCCTCTATGTTTACAGAGTAGAGACCGCAGACGACTTTGTGATTGATAAGTTCGCAATCATCAAGTAGAAGGGAGGAAACCATGAAGCGAACAAGCATGATACTTGCAACCGCACTGGTTGCCTTCCTGCTGTTCCCTGCGATTGCAGAGGCATCCTTTGCGAAAACAGGAACTTCAGGTGCCCAGTTCCTCAAGATCGGCGTTGGATGCCGTGGAGTGGCAATGGGCGGAGCTTTTGTTGCAACCGCTGATGATCCAAGTGCTGCTTACTGGAATCCCGGGGCTCTCGTCAGAGTTCCAGGCACCCAGTTTCAGTTCAGCGGTACACAGCTCTATGCGGATATGCTCTACGGTAATGGTATAATTACACACGAGTTAGCCGGTATAGGCACTGTGGCCTTGCAGTTCGGTCTGCTTTCAAGCGGAGACATGAATCTGACAACAGTGGAAGATCCTTCGGGAACAGAAACTTTCACATGTTCCGACATGGTTGTTGGTCTTTCTTTCGCGAGAATGCTTACCGACAGGTTCAGTACCGGTTTAACAGCAAAATATGTTTATGAAAGCTGGGACGACGTATCGGCCGGTGGTATTGCCATCGATCTTGGTACACTCTACGACACAGGTTTCAAAACACTTCGTATCGGAATGTCCATCCAGAATTTCGGTCCTGAGCTTACACCCGGTGGTGAGGCCCAGACCTGGAACAGCGGATCGGATTCCACAGTTGCCTACTCTTCCTATGCCATGCCGATGAATTTCAGAATTGGTCTTGCCATGGATGTAGTCGATCAGGGACCTCACCAGATCACTGTTGAAGTGGATGGCGTGCACCCTGCCGACAATGTTGAGCAGGTAAATATTGGTGCAGAGTACTGGTACAACAACATGATAGCACTCCGCGGAGGTTACCGTGTAAACACAGATGAAGAGGGTCTTACTGCAGGTGCCGGTTTCCGTGTACCTCTGGGAGACAAAGCTCTTTCTCTTGACTATGCGTACCAGGATTTTAACAGACTGGAAATGGTTCACCGTGCCAGTCTTGGTTTTGCATTTTAGCGAAAGCGCTGGAATGCAGGAAGGGTTTTCCCTTCCCACTCTCGGAAAGGTTTGAATGATACTGACTGTGGTTCTTACGACACTTGCCCTTACAGGGTTCAGCCTGAGCTGGAGTTCGCTTCCCGCCGGATCTGAAAATTTCGGTTCTGCGGAAGTTACAGTTCTTCTTGCTCAGGATGACCTGCTTGCTGTAAGTACTGAAGATGGGCTGGTGGTCCGTTATGAGATCACCTCCACCATCGACGGAGAAGGATTCCTTCGACGCAGCGGCAGAACCGCAGACAGCTCTTTCCCAATAAGTGAAGTATTACCTTACAACTTGCTTTCAGCAGGTGGACATGTTGTTTCGGTTACCCTTCGAGACCTTGAGTCCGGAGCTGTTAACCGCGAGGAGATCGAAGTATTTATCGACACTTCCAGCGGTTCTCTCTGGTCAAGCGGAGGCGTCAGGGTTACCTCCGACGGCTTTGTCAGGGCTTCGGGTTATGTAACTCTCTCATGGAGTGTTTACATACCGGACAGCAGTGAAGTTCCACAGGGAGCCTACGCTCTTCTTGACCGCTCTACAGATGTAGAGAGAGAGGGGTGGCTTGAAGGTGAGTTGCAGCAGGCGGGAGTAGCTTCCTTTACCGCCGATGTGTTACTTGACGGCCTTGAAAAGGGCAGATACAGGTTTACCGTGGCTGCACTTCAAGGCGACAGTGTTGTTGCTTCCTCCTCAACCTCAGTTTTTCTTCTAGAAGCCTGGGATGTATGGGGCGATGATGTCGATGAGACTACAACTCTTATCAGACCTATAGCCTCTGCTCACGAAATAAGAGAACTCGAGCGTGCAGGAGGACTTGGAGACAGAAACTCTGTTATGGCGGATTTCTGGACAAGAAGGGACAACAATCCGGTAACAAGAGACAACGAATACCTCGATGCCTATCTCCTCAGGCTAGACAGGATATCAAGGGAATTCGGTACCACGGGAATCCGCGGTATCAACACTGACAGGGGGATAGTGTTTGCAAAGATGGGAGAACCCGATATCGTCGAGAATTTTCCCTTTGAAGACACACTCTACCCGTACATAAAGTGGGAATACTTTACTCCCTCCCTTTCACTGTCTTTTATAGACCACGATGGTTACGGTCTGTACGAAATGGTAGAGGGCTGGGACACAGTGGACAGAGCATTCAATTCAAGAGAGGATTGGTCTAATGACTAGAAGCACAACTGTACCTCTCCTTTTTCTGGTATTTTCTGCAGCTGCCATGGGACTGGCAACGGTGAGCGGTGGTAACATTGATTTTGCCATTGACACTGCTGTTTTTAACATTGGTGCTGGAGATACACTTCTGCTTGAAGTTTACCAGGAAGCAGATATCGCACAGTTTTCACACGACTCAGAGGGGATGTGTCTGTATACAACAGAGATATCCCTGGCTTCTGCAGAGGGTGACACCCTTGCGGTGGACATCTGGAACACTCCAGTTTCCTGGGGTGAAACCGGTAGCGCTGTGAACTGTAAGATGCTTCCTGTACTCGAAGGAGACTGGGTTCTTACTGTGAGCATGACAGATGTGGCAAACGGGATGCAGGGCGTCGCGGTGAGGGAACTTACCGTTGAGCAGCCCGGGCATCTCAGTGGGATCGAGTTGGCCAGAACTATCATGCCGGCTGTAGCAGGCTCAGTTAATTCTCTGCTGAAGGGAAGCTTGATTGTTTTTCCTGCAGCTTCAACCAGATTTGTAGTACCTGGGGAGAGTATGCTGTACACCTATCAGGAGCTCTACTCCCTTGGTGGAGCGGATATCCTGAGGCACAGCAGGCTTCTCAATCCAGAAGGTCTGACGATTTTTGCCAGACCTGCCGATGCGATTTCTATTCCAGTGGGAATGGAAACAGTTGCGTTGACTGACAGCATCGATCTTTCTGTTGTTCAAGTGCCCGGTTTGTACAGCATTTCAGTAACCTACACCCAGAACGGGGATACCCTCGGTTCGATAACGAAACCTCTGGTTGTAGAGCTGTTCCGCCCTGTGGCGGATAGCGGTCAGGCTGTTGAAGGTGGTTTGTCGAGGTGTCTTGATGAGCTGCCCCTTCTTCTTAGCCAGGAGGAAACTGAGATGTTTAACCGGCTCGATACCGAGGGGCAGGAGCTCTACTACGACAACTACTGGGGAGACAGAACACAGGAACGCAATGGATTTCTGGACAGGAGCAGAGTTGTGGCTTCCAGGTATTCAACCTTCGATAAAGAGGGCTGGAAAACCGACAGGGGAAGGGTGTACCTCATCTATGGCGAACCCGACGAAGTGGAATCAAATCCTTTCAGTACAACGCAGTCCCCGTTCGAAGTCTGGTCATACTACTCTTCAGAGCAGGAAAGCTTTGCTTTCGCCGATCTGATGGGTAACGGAGACTACTTACAGATTTATTCCACAATGGAGGGTGAAGTCAGTTATCAGAACTGGCAGGACATGCTCATGAATGTAAGCGCTGGCGGAAGTGCCGGCGATGAAGAGGGTTTCTGAAATGTGCTGCATGATGGAATTAAGAACTCACTGGAAGTTCGCTTCCAGTGCAGAAAATAGATACGAAGTAGAAAACTAGTTCGAGGAGGTTCAAATGAACACATTGTCGAGAAAAGGGAGGTCTGGCCTTGTGGCTGCCTTCGCTGTTCTCCTGATGCCGCTCCTCGGTATTGGCACGGCTTCAGCAATTGATGTGAACGATCAGGTAATGGTACTTGTACCGGACCTGATGGAGTTTACGCAGGGAGCGGTAGAACATCAGTTTACCTGCCGGGCCATTACCGAACATGCAATATGGCTGGTACAGGATACCAGCTATGTGACTAACAACGGAGGCGTATGGGAACCAGGTGATCCCTCATTCACCCCCAAGATAGTATGGGGTGATGACCTTTCAGACAACATGGTTGCCTCTGCCGACTTTGCAGAGCTTACGGCCACGTTCGAAAGCGATGTATGGGGAACAGTCACTACAGACTGTGGTGTACCTGAAGATTTGAACAGCGACGGTAAGGTTGTGGTTATTCTTGCAGCCATGCCGACAAAGTTTGATGCAGGCGGAGGAACCAACTCCGCAAAAAACATAATGTACTATGTCGATCCTTTGTTCAATGAGATCGAGGGTACAGCCATGGAAGTTTTCTACCTGAACATACATCCATGGTCCACAGCACCTGCGGCAATGCCCGGTGCAGTGGAGATGAGAGTGTATAACCTGGCCAACGGCCTGGCAACACTGGCTCTTCAGTCTTCTCAGGAAGACGAGGAACCCTGGCTTATCCGCGGACTTGCTCAGGTTATGCAGTACAGAGCTTTCGGTTTTACCGAAACGGCTACAGGTAAGCATGGTATCTATGAACTTATGAAAGAGTTCAGGAAAGCTCCCTCTATTGAGCTTACCAGTGTTACCTCTGGAAGCGGCAAAGTGGATTACGCGCCTTCAAGAGGTCAGCAGTTCCTCTGGTTCATGTATCTCGCACAGCGTCAGGGTGATAGTATCATTCCCACAATCGCGCAGGATACAGTGAATTCCGGGATGCTTTCAGTGGCTCTTGCCATAAACCCGTCAGCCAATGTGGAGACTGCGGTTCAGGATATTGTTGTTCCGCTGTACTGGGACTGGCTGGTTTGCAACCTCCACAACGATTTCCGCAGCGATTACGCAGGTGGGATCTATATGTACGACTTCCTTGAGGGAACAGAGCAGGAAGACTGGGCGCATGCAGGTGCGGGAGCCTCAGCCGCATTTACCAAGACTTTCAACAGCTTTCCCATCGAGGGATGGATTGCCGATCTGCAGTATGCAGTTCCCGGAGCTATCTGGAGCAGCCAGTACTGCAGGTTTAAGGATTACGAACAGGACTGGGTGACCCATCTCAACGGTGAGTACTCAGACGGAAGAGGCGCCAACGGTGCCATCAACTCCAGATGGGAAGGTCTCGTAGTCAAGTGTGATGATGAGGCAGGAGAGTTTATTTCCATAGAAACAATGGACTTTGATGCTCTCTACAACACCTCATTTACCGTCAGTGAAGCCAACACCTACATCATTGTTACAAACAATAATCCAGGTGGTGCGATTTCAATGAGGTACTACATCTCAAATGATGAGGCAGTTCCCTCGACCGAGATCGCTCTTCACCAGAACAGTATCATGAGCCAGTACATAACTGCCTACACGGTACTTATGGATACAAATACTGAGGAGATCGAGGGTTACGACTGGGTCGGCCCTATCTTTGAAGCAACACTTGGTGATTCAACTCTGAATATCAAGATGGTCAGCTTCTACAACCAGCTCTTCACCGGCGTATTCCCTGCCTGGGGTGCTGGCGAATATGAGCTTTCATTCAGCGGATACGACAGCACAGGCCACGATGTTCAAGCTCTCAGAAATATCGTTGTTGGCTTTGCCGACACAGATCTCTCTCTTGAGCTTAACAGTATACGCCTTGATGTTCCAAAGGGCGGAGCACCTGAAGGAAGCATGGTTACCCTTGCAGAGACCGGAAGTCTTGGTCTTGCCATGGAATCAAATGTTTCCATTCAGGACGTTCGCGGCCGCATGACCGGTATTATTGCCGGCCCTGTTGCTATTCCTGATGTAACCGGAAAACTTTCTTTCAACAGCAGTACAAATGCAGCATCCGTGTACAGGTACACAGATAACGGCTGGGTCAAACTTGACAGCTGGCTGCAGGGTGGAATGATTTCCGCTACTGTTGAAGAGGGTGGAATCTACGCTCTCGGTGAGGGTATCGGTGTGTTCGCACCGGAGATTCCTGCTCAGCTTGTTCTTAACGGCAACGCACCCAACCCGTTTACTGCACAGACAGCAATCAGCTTCGGCCTTCCTGTCAGTGGTAACGTGAGGATAAGTGTGTTTGACATGACCGGCCGTTTAGTAACAACCGTTGCCAACGAAGAAATGGCAGCGGCAAACCATACCATCATCTGGGATGGATCTGATTCCTCGGGTATTCAGGTTGGAGTGGGAGTTTACTTCTGCCGACTGGAAACCGCCGGGCAGGTACTTACTCAGAAGATGCTTAAAGTACAGTAAGGGGGGGAAAGAAAATGAAAAAAATCAACGCAATGATAATCGCAGTGATTGCCGCCTCCCTTATTCTGGTGGCCGGATGCTACGATGGTGGGGCACCTATGCCGCCTGTAGACGGTTATGACGGGCTTGTAGCCGCAGGCTGGGAAGCCTTTGAAGCTGCTGATTACATCAGCGCCATGGAAAATTTCCAGGCTGCGCTTGAAATGGATGTTTCAAGACCGGATGCCTATCTCGGTGCTGGCTGGACTTCTGTGCTGATTCCCGACTACTGGGGACTTGGCGAGCAGTACGACTACATGGCCTATCAGCTTGACGGCGGAACATGGCCAGTGGAGTTCAATACAGCAACCGTGGAACAGGATCTCAGCTGGTCTGAGTTTGTCTGTATTGACCCTGTGCTTACAGCCGATGACAGCCTTGTTATCAATTCATGGGGTACCACAGATACCCTGATTGTGGGTGGCACAACTGTCTTTGAACCGGATTCACTGAAACCGGCGATGGACAATGTAGAAATAGGTGAATGGCTTTACGACCAGTACGGAGCAGTCAGGTTCCAGTACACATTCGAGATCGATAATCCGAATGTAGAGGCTCTGTTTGCTGTAGCGAATGGTTTCTCACTTCTTGACGCAAGTGTGGATTCCATCGTAAACGGAACATCTGCCAGCACTGTATACCTGAGTGTTCCCCATGTAAGGGTAAAAGTCGGTTCAGACTACTACAGAACATGGTGCATGTACCAGAATGCAATGACATTCGAGTATGCTACCTATAGTTCTCCCGGGGAGCAGCTTGCATTCGGTACTGATGCAATGGCAGCCTACGGTATTCTTCAGAATGCCAGAGGCATTAACGGTGACGAATACATGGGT
>JAGGYZ010000145.1 GCA_021162285.1 Candidatus Fermentibacteraceae bacterium | reverse complement strand
ATCTGTCGTCGGCTGAAGGAAAGCAGCTGGCTGACAAGTGATTGAGCTCGATCCCCTGCTTTTGCTATTTCCCGGACAAATTCATAAGCAGAATGCTCCTTGTTGATTTCAGCCAGGGTCAGTTGCGCGTACCCGTTTATTACCTGGAGAATGTTGTTAAAGTCGTGTGCAACACCACCGGCAAGCTGCCCTACGGCCTCCATCTTCTGTGCCTGTCGCAGTTGTTCCTCAAGCTTCACTTCAATGGTAATGTCACGCTTAACAGCAACATAGTTTATGACATCACCGGAGGGATCTCTTACAGGTGAAATAGTTGCTTCTTCAGTGTAAAAAGAGCCGTCCTTCTTTTTGTTTATGATCCGTCCGGCCCAGTTTTCACCTCTGGTAAGTGTTTCCCACATGTCCTGGTAAAATGAAAGATCATGTTCGCCGCTTGCCAACATACTGGGGTTCTGCCCAATAACTTCATCTCTGGAATAACCCGTTACCTTTTCGAAAGCGGGGTTCAAATACTCGATAATGCCTTGAGGATCGGTAATAACTATGGTCTCTGCAGCCTGCTCAATGGCCATCATCAACCGCTCTCGTTCAGCTTCGGCATTCTTGCGAAGAGTGATGTCGCGGCCAACAACAACAAGTCCCTTGCGTTGTCCATCGGCGTAGAAAGTGGGAACTTTTATAACATCAAGAACAACCGGTGAATCATCCGGGCGGGGAATAACTTCTTCTGATCGAGTTATGCAACCGGCCTCCCAGGCATGCTCATCAGTTTCTTCACATGTATTAAAAGCATCACTGTAGAATGGAGTAAATTCTGCGAGTTCGGAATCTTTCTTCCCCCTGAAATCAACGCCATCAAGTTGAAACAGCCTGATGTCAGACTCATTCGCTTCAAGCCACCTGCCCTGGCCATCTTTAAAACAAACAATATCGGGCATGGCATTTAATAAAGCACGAAGACGCTCTTCACTTTCCCGCAACGCATCCTCAGAGAGTTTCTTCTTCGTGATATCTGTTGCGATGTAAAGAACAGTGTTTTTCGTCTTGGGAGTTGCTCTTCCCTCGAACCAGACTGTTCTCTCCCCTATAACCAGAGGGTACTCTATAGAGATGGTTTCATTCTCGTCGATACATCGACGGATAAAGGAAAGAAACTGATCTGCCTCGGCTTTTGGAAAAACCTGGTGCAGAGTTTTTCCAATTGAGTTTTCCGGGGGCAGAAACATCAGCTCAGGTGAGGTTGGAGCAATATTGATGTAGGTTCCATCGTAATCCATTTCAAACACAATATCAGTCATAGCGTTGAAAAGAGTTCTCATGTCAAACTCTGATTTACGCAGTGCCTCCTGTGCTTTCTTGTAGTCTGTGATGTCACGATCGATTCCAGAAAAGCCTGTCATCTCTCCTTTTATATCAAACAACGGCCGGGCAGAGCTCTCAAACAAACGAACTGAACCATCTTTATGCAGCCAGCGAATTTCAACATTACTCCAACCACTCTTCCTTTTTACAGCACTCGCAACCAGTTCTCTGCTTGACTGCAGATCATCCGGGTGCATAAGCGGGAAAGCGGATTCACCAAGAATTTCATTCACCTCGTACCCGAGAAGAGCCTTTATGCTGCCGTTCGAGAATGTGTGAGAACCCTGAAGGTCGGTTGCCCATACCCAGTCTGCAGTGGATTCCACAAGGCTGCGATGCCTTTCTGTACTCTCCTCCAGGATCTGATCGGAAAGCACTTTCTCTGTTACATCTCTGGAAAAAAGGCAGAAACCCACCATATCACCGTCACTGTTAAGAATGCTTGAAACCCTGGAATTCAGATAACGGGGGCCGTTATCTGTTTCCTGCACAAGTGAGTATTTGTACTCACCGGTCTGGCGAACAATATCAATTGCCCGCTCCAGCCTGTCCGGAGACACATTTTCCTTCATGTGTATCTCCATGACCGTTTTACCGATGACCTCTTCGGCAGTGTATCCAAAGAAGTGTTCTGCCACTGGGTTGTAGTAAGTAATTACCAGGTTCATGTCTGTTGTGGCAATTGCAACATCAGTAGCAGTTCTCAGAATATTGTCAAGCATCATTGCTTTGTAGGCAAGTGCTTCTTCAGTCATTTTTGAATCTGTAATGTCCAGCTGATTCAGATGACTTTTATCGGAAGGTTCTTTCCGGTCTGAATTTGAGTTGCCTGCTGTCTGCAGTTTGTTAATGCGGTCACGAAGTTGTTCAAGCTCTTGAATCAGCCGAGCTTTTGTCTTCAGATTGTCTTTCACAAGCGCCCCTCCCAAAGCACAGGCATGCAGCAATTGATGATTGCCCGCAAATTAAATCATCTGTACCAAACCAACAACCCACCGGAATCGAACAACACCCGAAAAGATGATACTAAGGACAATCCAGTCATGTCAAGAAGAGCTGTATTCTTTATGCTTCGTTATGAAACACACAAGCATTCCGTATTGTCTTGAATTGAACTGTTTGCTAAATTAAATAGCCTTTACAAACAGCACAACCAATTTACTCTTCGGAATTTCAGGAAATTGGAATAGATTCAGTCTGGATCTTACTGTAAACTGTAAGCCTGCCTTTTCGCTCACAACGAAGAATACCCTGCTTGACCAGGCGGCGAAGGGTGTTCTTCACGTTGAGATCACCAAATCGTCTGAATTTACCAAGTATTTT
>JAGGYZ010000098.1 GCA_021162285.1 Candidatus Fermentibacteraceae bacterium | reverse complement strand
CTTGTATCTGCAGACGGTGACCGGAAACAGAAACACCTGCAACTATTCCGGCGACCAGAGGTTTTGCTGCAGCTGCAGTTGCAGTAAACTCGCTGTATCCGTTTCTGCCGGAGTAACTGAAAAGCCCGGCAAAAGCATATCTGTTTGTGGTGCAGCCACCTGCTGCTGCGGTTCTGTCCAGCTCTCTGAAACCGAACGGCCTGGATGCCGACACAGAAACCGAAGCTCCGGAGAGAAGCCCCGCCGAAGCGGGATTCACCGAAACCGCCAGGTGTGTCTGCGGAAACAATGCTGCGGCTATACCACCGGACAGCCAGGGAGATTCGCTCTGAAGCTCGAATGCTCCCAGAACCAGTGCAACCAACAGACTGTTCACTTTTCCCCCCGCCGTTAACTGTACCTTCAGTTACCTCCACAACAGGAACAAATACAACAGGGAATTGACTAAAGAGGTATTAGTGCACATGATAGTTTAAACGTTCCGTGGTTTTCTGCGGCGAAAAGGAGTGTAATGCGTTTCCCACTTATAATAGCGGTACTTGTTGTGCTACCTTTTGTTACAGTTGCCGGCAGTCTCCCTTTTTCTCGTTATGGCCTGCTTGATACTCCGTCGGCATCACTGCTTAGCCACACTGAAGTTGCCATAGGAGCCAGCGGTACTGTTTACTCCGTGGAAGATTCATCCGGAACTTCAAACATGAATGTTGCCCCTGCCGGCTACATTGAAGTCGGACTTTTTGGAAGAGGACAGATAGGGGGAACCTACCTCGGCGCCGGTGGCTTTTCAGGCAGTGCAAGAGGATTGATCCTTGACGAGACCATAACCAGACCTGGAATTTCACTGGGTGTTGAAAACATTATCGGAGAAAAAGACTACGAATTTTACCGCAATGCTGATGACAGCCTTTACCATTACCCCAACGCACAGAACTTCAGCATATACGGGCTTATAAGCAAGGATTTCAGTTACTTTGTTTCCTTCCCGGTGTGCCTGAACATCGGTTTTGGAACTGGAAGATTTGTTCAGTCTTCAGAAGCAGCAGACGGCTTTGAAAATCCCATTCCGGGTCTTTTTGGAAGCCTTCAGATTCATCCCAGCGTTGCAAGTGATGTTATACTTGAATGGGATGGACGCGACCTTAACGCAGGGGCTGTTTACAGAATAAACAGGCACTTTACAGTGCTTGCGGCGGC
This sequence comes from Candidatus Fermentibacteraceae bacterium, assembly GCA_021162285.1. Lineage (GTDB taxonomy): Bacteria > Fermentibacterota > Fermentibacteria > Fermentibacterales > JCC-6 > Sabulitectum. Next base: position 2,261 of record JAGGYZ010000098.1, on the reverse strand, counting down.
ATCCGAGCTCGAGCATCTTTTTGTAACACAGGATTCAACCGCAAATACTCAGGATGTAATGCAGAGCGCCAAACTCACAGTAGGTCTTCAGCTCAGTTTCGGACCTTTCCTTAACCGCACTGAACTTGACCCCTACGAAAGACTCAGATACACAGACGACGACGAAGCTCTTGAAATGCTCAAAGAGTACAGAGCCCGGGCTCGTGAAGAAATTCAGGAAATGGAAACAACAATACACTGATCATTTCCGTTGACAGAGACACATAAGTCTGCAATCTTACACGGTCAGAGACAATATCAGAAACACAGGATTACAATGCGGAAAGTGATATAATGGCACGCCTGGGAACCTTCGACTGCGAACGAATCATGAAAAGAACCAGGCTGACCCCACTGGCCAGGGAAGTCCTGAAGACGAGATTCCCCGATGCGGAGGATCCTGTAAACCAGTGGCTGCCCACAAAACCCGACTGGGGAAAGCTTCTTCCCGACCTGGACATTCTTGAAGAAGAACTCAAAGCCCTTAAAAAACGCGGTGGAAAGATTGTGCTCTATGGCCACGACGACATGGATGGAGTAACAGGCATATTCATAGGCCTCAGGATTCTCAGAAATGAGGGTTTTCATGTGGTGCCGATTATGCCCAGAAGAGATATAGAGACCTACGGAATAAGACCGGGCAGGCTGAAGGGCGTGCTGCTGCCAGGGGACCTTCTGCTTACTGTAGACTACGGATGCAGTGCCGTGGAAGGCGTTACCTGGGCACGGGAGCACGGAGCAAGAATTGTTATTACAGACCATCACACCCTTAACGAACCGCTTCCTCCTGCGCACGGTATGGTGGATCCCCAGATTACAGGTGGAGCTGCTGCCGATCTGGCAGGATGCGGTGTGCTGTACGCCGCACTCTCATACATCTACCCCAGGTGGGACAACGATGGCCAGCTACTTGCTGCAGTGGCACTGGGCACAGTAAGCGACAGGGTACCGTTTACAGAGTGGAACAGGTATCTGCTGCACTGTTTTTCCCTTATCGACACATCGAAACTCACAGAGGGGCTTAAACTGCTTCTTGAAAAATGGCCCTGCCGCAAGCACGCCTGGACAGGTGCAATGATCCGGCAGCAGATAACCAGCACAATTGGAAAAGGTGACAGTTCAGGCATCTCCTCTATGATAGACTTCATGTCCAGTTACGACAAAGCATGGTGTCTTGACCTGTGGGAAACCATGAGGAAGAACAGCGAGGAGCGGGGACATCTGCTTAGCGATGTGGTAACGAACGCCATCAAACACAAGGATTCAGAAGCAGACGCTCTTGGTATGATCCTGGTTTATCTTGAAGATGTGCCCGGCGGCATGGGGGGAACCCTGGCAAGCAGGCTGTGCAAGATCTACCGCAGAGGGACCATAATTGTAACCCGCCGGGAAGACGGTAAATTCATAGGAGACACAAGGTCCATAGGAGACTGGAACATGGCCGGATTCCTTGTGAGCATGAAAGACTTCTTCTCCAGTGCCGGCGGTCACTACCGGGCGGCAGGTTTTGCCTACGAAGGCACCAGCTGGCCGGAACTGCGGGAACACCTGATAACACACATGACAGAGTACCCCACAAACCCCGTTCCCGAACCCCATGTTGATCTTGTTCTTGAGTCCCTGCCAGATCCTGGACAGTTCACAAGTCTCGCCCCGTTCGGCCCGGGTTTTCTGCCGGTGGCTGTGAAGGTCGGCTCTATGCGTTACCTGCTTCACCTCAACAACAAAGGCCAGGCAACCTGGTGTATAACAGAAGACAGCGGAGAGTAAATTGAAAAATTACATAGTAACAGGCTGTGCCGGGTTCATTGGCAGCACCCTTGTAGACAAGCTTCTTTCAGAGGGCGCTTCAGTTACAGGTATCGATGTGTTCCGCGATTACTACGATGTAGAGATAAAAAGACGCAACCTGGCGTCTGCTTTGAAATACCCGCTGTTTACACTGGTGGAAGAGGATCTTTCGCAGAACCTGTCTTTCCTGAACAGCTTTGCAGACAATACAGACGAACTTGTTATCTACCATCTTGCCGCACAGGCAGGTGTAAGAAAATCGTGGGGCAGCGACTTCAGGGTATATACCCGCGACAACATAGACGCCACACAGAACCTGCTTGAATGGGCGCATTCCAGAGGCGGGATCAAAAACTTTGTCTACGCTTCATCTTCATCAATTTACGGTATCCCGTCCACGCTTCCAATGACTGAAGAAAAGACAGTTCCCG